>NZ_JAMQOL010000054.1:0-129225 GCF_023717965.1 Paractinoplanes hotanensis
GCCAAGCCATCACCGCCGCCGGCACCGGCACCGCCGCGGCCCTGGACGCCGAGCGTTTCATCGCCTCATTCGTCGAGATCTGACGAATACATCCCGCACGTGCAGGGAGCCGGCTGAGGTGCGCCGCGGCCATCGGTGCCGTGCCGACGGCTCGTGACCACGACCCGGCGCCCTCGCTGGTGCACAGCGGAGTCGCTCAGCAACAACAAGCCCGATGCTGAGTACGTTCGCCGAATGTCATTCGCGGTGTCCGACCAGCACGGCATTCCATTGCGTCTGCCGCCGCCGGGTCCGGGTTCGCGCGCGGACTATCGAGGGGAACCGGATCCTCAGGCCGCGGCACGCTGCGAAGCCGAACCGGGGAGAAGATCCCGTACGAAGGCGACCCGGTCGGGCACGAGGGAGTACCAGGCCCAGCTGCCACGCTTGTCGCGGTTGAGCAGCCCGGCGTCGACGAGGGTGCGCAAGTGGTGGCTGATGGCCGGCTGCGTCATGCTGAACGGCTCGGTCAGGTCGCACACACATGCCTCACCCGTGGTGGAGGCCTCGATCACCGACAGGATCTGCAGACGGGTCGGGTCGGAGAGGGCCTTGAAGAGCCGGGCGAGCTGTTCAGCGTCGACGCGGGCCAGCGGCGGCCCAGCCGGATCGGCGGCACAATCGGCCGGATTCACCGGGCGGGTTCGGGCGGCAGGCATGATCCAAGCTTAGGAAGCGCTCAGGGACCGTCGAATGACGGGAAAGTGAACAACGCGTTGGCCTGGTCACGGCGGATCGAGGCGGTAGCCGAGGCCGCGCACCGACACCAGGATGCTGGGATGCTTGGGGTCGTCGCCGAGGCGGGCGCGAATGCGGCGGACGTGCACGTTGAGGGTGTTCGAGGACTCCTCACCCCGGTGCCAGATGAGCTGATGGATCTGCTGGCGGGTCAGTACACGCCCGGCGTTCTGCATCATCAATTGCAGGAGCTGGAACTCGCGTAACGGCATGGTGATCAAAGCATCGCCCAGACGCACCTCGAAGCGGGACGGATCGAGACGCAGCGCCCCCACCTCGAGCACAGCCTGGAACTCCGTTGCCGTCTCCGGGGAGATCGCCTGCAGTAGCTGCAGAATGTCGAAAGTTCGGTAGGGACGTGAGACGCAGGCCCGTGCGCCGGCGGCCAGGGCCTGAGCGACCTGGTCGCCGTCATTCGGGCCGACGGCGACCAGCGTCGGAATGCAGGCCTTGGTGTAGAGGGCACGGGCGATCGCCGATCCGGTCATCGGGGGGACGTGGGCGGCGGTCAGCACGGCGTCCGGCTGCAATACACCGACTTCCAGGAGCGCTTCGGCGGGATCGGTGATGACGATCGCGTCGATCTGGCGTTCATGCAGGGAGTCGGCGAGTTGCTCGGCACTCTCCCGGTCGGGGTCGAGGATGATCAGCAGGAAGCGGGTGCGGTTGATGCGGGCAGCCGTCGGCCGGCACTCGGGAGGATTGATCGGCTCGGTCGGCATCGTGGCCTTCACCGCGTACGAGGCTTGCATCTCAGCCGAAACGGCCGGTGATGTAGTCCTCGGTCTGCTTGTGGTTGGGGTTGGTGAACAGCTTGTTGGTGGCCTCGTACTCGACCAGCCGGCCATGGCGGACACCGGCCTCGTCGACCTCGGCGGTGAAGAAGGCCGTGCGGTGCGACACCCGGGCCGCCTGTTGCATGTTGTGGGTGACGATCACGATCGTGTAGTCGGCGGCGAGGTTGATCATGAGGTCTTCGATCTTGCCGGTGGCGATCGGGTCGAGCGCTGAGCAGGGCTCGTCCATGAGGATCACCTCGGGGCGCACGGCAATGGTCCGGGCGATGCACAGCCGTTGCTGCTGGCCGCCGGACAGCGCGAGCGCGGACTGTTTGAGTTTGTCCTTGACCTCGTCCCACAGGGCGGCGTCGCGCAGCGCCTGCTCGACGAGGTCGTTCATGTTCGTCACCTTCATGCCGGTGACTCGGGGCCCGTACGCGATGTTGTCGTAGATGGATTTGGGGAACGGATTGGGTTTCTGAAAGACCATGCCGATGCGGCGGCGCAGTTCGATCGGGTCGACCTCGCGGGCGTAGAGGCTCTGGCCGTGGTAGGCGATGGTTCCGGCGACGCGGGCGCCGGGGATGAGGTCGTTCATCCGGTTGAGTGAGCGCAGCACGGTCGACTTGCCGCAGCCGGACGGGCCGATGAGCGCGGTGATCTGGTTGCCGGCCATGGCCATGTCGACGCCGCGGACCGCTTCGTAGTCGCCGTAGAAGACAGAGATGTCCTTGAGCGTCAGCACCGGTTCGTGGGCGACGCCGTCGTCGGCTGACAAACGCACAGCGGTGGTGATCAAGGGCGGGGCCGGGTGGGTCATGGCGGCGTCCTTCGGGTCGGGGGTGGTCATGGCGTGCTCACCAGCGCTTCTGGAACTTGTTGCGGATGACGATGGCGGCGGAGTTCATCAGCAGCAGGATGCCCAGCAGCAGCACGATGGCGGCCGCGGCCAACTCCTGGAACTCGGCCTGTGGTTCCTTGATCAGGTTGTAGATCTGGATCGGCAGGGTGGTGTAGGTCGACAACAGACTGTCGGGGTTGAAGCGGATGAAGGTGACCGCCCCAAGCAGGATCAGCGGCGCGGCCTCGCCGAGCGCCCGTGACAGCGCGAGGATCGCACCGGTGGCCATACCAGGGATCGCGGCCGGGAGCACCTGCCGGGCGGTGGTCTGCCAGCGGGTGGCGCCCAGGGCGTACGAGGCCTGACGGATCGATTGCGGCACGGCGCGCAGGGCTTCGCGGCTGGCGATGATGACGGTCGGCAGCACCAGCAGGGACAGCACGATCGCGGCGGTGATGACCGTGAAACCGAGCCCGATCACCCGGGCGATGAGGCCGAGGCCGAGGATGCCGAACACGATCGACGGCACGCCGGCCAGGTTCTGGATGTTCAGTTCCAGCAGCCGGTTGTACCAGCGGGTGTTGTCGGCGTACTCCTCCATGTAGATCGCCGAGGCGATGCCGGTGGGCAGGCTGATCAGCGCGGTCAGCGCGATGACCCACAGCGTGCCGGTGATGGCGGATTGCACGCCGGCGCTCTCGACGCGCGAGGCCCGGCCGGTAGGCATCTGCTGCCACAACCGGGCGTCGAGCCGATTCCAGCCCTTGTAGACGGCGAAGACGACCAACGCCACGAGAAACGCGAACGCGATCAGCAGGCAGAGCTGCAGGGCGAGCCGGAACAGGATCTCGCCGGGCCGGATCCGTCGCTGGGTGAGCGGTGGCGATGGAGCGGCGACGGCTTCGCGGGCGGCGGCAGCGGCGGTCATTCGTACACCTCGCGGAACTTGCGCACCAGGCGGATGGACAGGACGTTGAGCCCGAACGTGAAGACGAACAGGGTCGCGCCGACCGCGAAGATCGTCAGGTACTCCAGGGAGTCGACCGGCAGGTCGCCCTGGCCGGCGCCGGCGATGTAGCTGGTCATCGTGGCCGCGCCCTGGATGGGTGAGGTCGGCACGTCCGCGGTCTTGAGGCCGGCGGCGATGGTGACGATCAGCGTCTCGCCCAGTGCACGGGAGAAGCCGAGCACGATCGCGGCGACGATGCCGGACAGTGCGGCCGGGACGACGACGCGGGTGGAGACCTGCATCTTCGTCGACGCCAAGGCGTAGGCGCCCTCACGCAGCGATCGTGGGACGGCGCTCATCGCGTCCTCGGACAGGCTGGCCACGGTCGGCACGATCATGATGCCCATGGCGATCCCGGCGACGAGCAGGTTCTGGAACTCCGGCTTGTCCGCGGTCGGCCACCAGTCGATCAGGATCGGGTTGAGGAAGGTCAGGGCGAAGAAGCCGTACACCACCGTCGGGATGCCGGCGAGGATCTCCAGGACGGGCTTGAGGACCTTGCGGGTACCGGTGCGGGCGTACTCCGACAGGTAGATGGCGGCGCCGATGCCCAGCGGCACCGCGATGACGATGGCGATCGCCGTGACCCACAGCGTGGCGACCAGCAGCGGCAGCACGCCGTAGTGCTTGTCGGCGAACAGCGGCGTCCACATCGTCTTGGTGAAGAACTCGACGATGCTCACCTGGCCGAAGAACTCCACGGTGGGGATGAACAGCGACGCCACGATGCCGATCGTGGTCGCGACCGAGACCACTGCCGCCACGATGAGCAGGGTTTCGATGAGGCGCTCGCCCGGGCGGGACCGTCCCCGCCGCACACCGGCGGCGGGGACGTCACTGCGGGAGGTATCCGCAACCACAGCTGATCAGCTCTTCTGCAGCTCGGCGAACTCGGCGGCCAACGTGGTCTTCTGCTCGGCGGTCAGCGGAACATACTTGGCTTCCTTGACGACCTCGTCGATGTTCTGGATGTAGAAGTCGACGAAGTCCTTCACCTGCGGCTTGGCCAGGGATGCACCGGAGACGTAGACGAACAACGGCCGCGACAGCGGCTTGTAGCTGCCGTCCTGGGCGGTGGCGACGCTCGGCTCGACGCAGCCGCCGCCACCGTCGACCTTGACCAGCTTGAGCTTGTCGGCGTTCTCCTCGTAGTAGGTGAAGCCGAAGTAGCCGAGGCCGCCTTTGGAACCGGTGACGCCCTGCACGGTGACGTTGTCGTCCTCGGTCGGGGTGTAGTCGGTGCGGCTGGCGCCCTCTTCACCGTTGATCTCGTCGGTGAAGTAGTCGAACGTGCCCGAGTCGGTGCCCGCACCGAACAGCTTCATCGGCTCGTTGGGGAACGACGGGTCGACCTGGTTCCAGTTCGCGACCTTGGATTTCGGTTCCCAGATCTTCTTGAGCTGGGCGACCGTGAGGCAGTCCGTCCAGGTGTTCTCCTTGTTGACCACCACGGACAGGGCGTCGTTGGCTACGATCAACTCGGCGTACTTGACGCCCTTGGCGTCGCATTCGGCCTTCTCGCTGTCCTTGATCGGCCGGGACGCGTCGGAAACGTCGGTCTCGCCGACGCAGAACTTCTTGAACCCGCCACCGGTGCCGGAGGTGCCGACCGTGACGTTGACCTTGGCCTGTTCCTCCGCGTAGAGGTCGGCTGCGGCCTTGCTCAGCGGGCCGACCGTGCTGGAACCGTCGACCTTGACCTCTCCGGAAAGTTGTTCGGCGGTGTCGCCGCCGGAGTCTGTTGATGGATTGTCGCTGCCGCAGGCGGTGAGGGCCGCCGTCAGGAACAGCGCGGCAGTCAGGGCGGTCAGCCGCCCACGCACCGTCTTGATCACGTTCAGTCCTCTGCGAACAGGCCGGCAACCGGGGCTGCCGGGCGTTGCCATGAAGCCGGCGACGACCGCCGACGCCGCTCATAAAAGACGGCTTATGTGAGCCCGACCCATATGCAAGGTGAACGTGCGGTGAACATAAACGGCTCTTTATTTGCGCAGCTCACTACGCATTTTTCTTCACCTCGCGACGCCACTGGTTCATTCTTAGTTCACTTTTGCGGTTCAACTTGGCGTTGGGTACCACCCCCCTGGCGCACCACCCGCTCCCCATATGCCTCAACGCATGTTGACTCAAGCATTCCTGAATCGCCTTGGGAGGCGCAACCCCCGCCTGGGACCCTGGACGAGCTCCGTCCGGCGCCGAGTCCTCGCAAATCCACGGAGCGAATTCGTGCCGATCGGCAAAGTTCAGTGGAAGTTGACTCAACTAAAGCTGAGGTATCTAATAGCGATGCGGCTGCCGGCCGCCCTACACATCACTACGGAGATCAGCGATGACCGACTTCGTCCTGCCCTACGAGCACCGCGACCTGTCCATCGACCAGCAGGTCGCCCTGCGCACCGCCGCCGGCAACCTCGGCCGCGAGTTCACCGGCCTCTACGGCCCCGAGACCATTGAACGGTTCCTGCACAGCAGTTACGACCAGTTCGCGTCCATCAGCTGCGTGCCGAATTTCCTGCCGCTGCTCGCCGAGCGGTTCGCCCGCCAGCGCCTCCAAGCCCTGGCCCGGGTGGAAGGACACCACCGCGACGGCAAGCCGGTCGTGCTGTTCCTGTGCACCCACAACGCCGGTCGCTCGCAAATGGCCCTCGGCTTCTTCGCTCACTTCGCCGGCGACCAGGCCGTCGCCTGGTCCGGCGGATCCGAACCCGGCCATGAGATCAACGCCGCCGCGATCGCCGCCATGGCCGAACGTGGTATCGACATCACCGGCGAGTACCCCAAGCCGTGGACCGACGAGGTCGTCCGCGCCGCCGACGTCGTCGTCACCATGGGCTGCGGCGACGCCTGCCCGGTCTTCCCCGGCACCCGGTATGAGAACTGGGAGCTCGACGACCCGGCCGGGCTCGACGTGGACGCCGTCCGCCCGATCCGCGACGACCTCGAACGCCGCGTCCGCACCCTGATCGACCAGCTCGGGATTCCCGCCGCGAAAGGCTGACTGTGCGACTGCTCGTCATCGGCGGGAGCGACGCCGGCATCAGCGCCGGACTCGCCGCCCGCGAACAAGACCCCGCCACCGAGGTGACCCTGCTGGTCGCCGACACGTACCCGAACTTCAGCATCTGCGGCATCCCGTATCACGTCTCCGGCGACGTTCCGGACTGGCGCCAGCTTGCCCATCGCACCACCGCCGACCTCGAAGCCGCCGGCCTGAATTTGCGCCTCAACCACCGGGTCACCGCCATCGACCCGCAAGCCCACACCATCACCGCCGCGACGACAACCTTCGAGTACGACAAACTTGTCATCGGCACCGGCGCCGTACCGACCATCCCGCCGATCAACGGTCTGGACGAACTCGGCTGGACCGATGGCGTGCACGTCCTGCACTCCATGGGCGACATGTTCGACGTCCAGAACTCGCTGCAGCAACGTCAAGCCCGCACCGCCGTCATCGTCGGCGCCGGCTACATCGGCCTCGAGATGGCCGAAGCCCTGGCCACCCGCGGCCTTCAGGTCACTGTGCTCGAACAGCTCGACCAGGTCATGCCCACCATCGACGCCGAACTGGCGACCCACCTCGAGCAGCACCTCGGCGAGCGCGGCGTGACCGTCTGCCACAGCACCAAAGTTCACACCGTCCGCACCGGGCCGGCGGGCCTGGTCGTCGAGACCGAGGCCGGCGAACACTCCGCCGACATCGTTCTGATCGTCACCGGTGTCCGGCCCGACACGGCTCTCGCCGCCGCCGCCGGCGTGAACCTCGGGCTGCGTGGAGCCATCGCCGTCGACCGGCAGATGCGCACCAACGTGCCGGACGTCTACGCCGCCGGTGATTGCGTCCACACCTACCACCGGATGCTCGACCAGTACGTGTACCTGCCGCTCGGCAGCACCGCTCACAAGCAGGGCCGGGTGGCTGGTCTGAATGCGGTCGGCGGCCAGGCCAGCTTCGCCGGCTCGCTGGGCACCCAGGCGGTCAAGGTGTTCGATCTGGTCGCCGCCGGCACCGGCCTGCGGGATCAAACCGCTCGCCAGGCGGGCTTCGACCCGGTCACCGTGGAAACCCTTGCCGACGACCACAAGGCCTACTACCCCGGCTCGACGCCCATTCGCATCCGCATCACCGCCGACCGCGTCTCCGGACGGCTGCTGGGCGCCCAGCTGCTGGGACACCGCGGCGCCGAGATCTCCAAACGCGTGGACATCTACGCCACCGCCATCAGCTACGGCGCCTCGGTCGACGACATAGCCGAGCTCGACCTCTCGTACACCCCACCGTTGGCAAGCCCGTGGGACCCGACCCAAATCGCGGCCACCGCCTGGCGACGAACGACCACCAGTTGAAACGCACCCATTGAGGGCCGACACCATTCCGTGACGCATGCCGACGCGGCCGAACGCCAACCGTGGTGACCGGCAGGCCCGCTTCCGCAATGACGAGTCGATCTACTCCATCGAGAGGATGTGGTCGGCGTCAGCACGGCGACAGCGGTGGCGACGGCTTGTGGGTTCGCTTCGACGTAGGCCGTGGCACGATTGAAGATCGCGCGGACCACGGCGATCACGGCGCCGTCTCGCCCATCAAGTGGGACGACACGATCGCGGTGCGCCGCTCGTGGTGTTCGCGAAGGGGACGGCGAGCGTTCCGGCAAGTCTCGCGGCACCGCCCGCAGCCGGACCGAGCGCGCCGACCGACGCCGCGAAGTCGTTACGGCACTCGTGACCGGAGGCTCCGGGAGTACTCGGCCGGGGTCCGGTCGTAGCGTTTACGGAAGGAGCGGACGAAGTGGCTGGTGTCGGCGAACTGCCAGCGGGCCGCGACCTCGGAGACGGTACGCCCGGCGGCCAGATCTCGGCGGGCCTCCTCGAGCCGGCGGCGGCGGATGTAGGCGGCGGCCGGTTCCGCGCTGGTGGCGAAGGCGCGGCTCAGGGTGCGCACGGAAACGTGGAGTTCCCGCGCGAGGAGCCCCGGTGTCAGCTCCGGGTGGGCGAGGCGCTGGTCGGCGAGCTCGCGGGCGGCCCGGACCAGCGCGGGCACCAGGGCCGGCTCACCGGGATCCACGTAGCGGTGCACCACTGCGTGGAACAACTCGAGCAGCGCGTTGCGCGCCGCCTCGATGCCGGTCTCGGTGAGGTCGCGGATCGTGTCCTGCAGCATGCTCGCGTGCGCCAGCAGGAGACGCACCTCAGGGGCGCCGGCGGCGGCGATGAACGGCTCGGCCGCGGCGCCGCCGATTGCCGCCGCCGGCACCCCGATGGTCGCGCCCCACGTGTACGGGAGCATCTCGTAGCCGGTCAGGCCGGTCGAACGGCGCACCATCACGTGCCCCGGGCCGAGAGCGACATCGTCGCGGCCGTACCGCAACGTCCAGGCGCCTCCGCGCACCACGTGCAGCCGGAGCATGCCGCCGGTGTCCGGCAACCGGGGCACCGTCAGCCTGGTCGTGGTTCGGAAGACGGTGACGATCACGTCTCCGGCCACGGTGTCACGAGTGCGCACGCGGGCGTCGGGGCCGGTGTCCGTGGCATACGCCGGTGGTGGGCCGCAGTTGTCGATCTGCTCGCCGTGTGCCCCTTGTGCGGTCATCCGGCCATTGTGGCCGAGACGTTCCACCGCCTGGCCCGCCTGTACCAGCCGAGGACACCGCGCGCTGTTTTCCTGGTTGGAGCACCGAGCACCGACAGGGAGCACTGACAAGGGAGCGTGCCGTGGACGGCATTCAGGAGAGCACCGGGCCGGACGGCACGACCGTCGTGCTGGTCACCGGTCATGGCGCCGCCCAGCGGGCGCTGGCCGAGCGGCGTACGACAAGGGTCCTCAACCTCACGAACCTCGGCATTCCGGCAGACGTGCAGAGCGGGCTGACCCGCCAGATGATGTTCCTTGACCCACCGGACCACACCAGGCTGCGCCAGCTGGTGTCGGCCACCTTCACTGCCCAGCGCATCGAGGGAATGCGCCCGCACATCGAGCGCATCGCCGGCGAGTTGCTCGACGCGATGGCGGGCCGGGAGACGGTCGATCTGCTCGACGCGTACGCATGGCCGCTGGCCACCCGGGTCCTCTGTGACCTGATCGGCTTCCCCGCTGACAACGCCGGGGAGTTCCGTACCTGGACCGAGATCGTGGCCGCCGGCCCGGACCGCATGCCCGATTGGCCCGCGCATCTGACCCGGCTGCTCACGATCATCCGCGACCTGCTCGCCGAGCTGCGCGCGCACCCGGGCGACCACCTGCTCAGTGAGCTGATCGCCGCCCGCGACGGCGAGGACCGGCTCTCCGAGGACGAACTGAGCTCGATGGTGTTCCTGCTGCTGATCGCGGGCCACGAGACCGCGGCAAATCTGATCGGCAACGGGGTGTTCCGGCTCCTGGAAGACCGCAGCCGATGGCACCGCCTTCGCGCCGAGCCGCACCTGCTCCCGGCCGCGATCGAAGAGTTCGTCCGGTACGACCCGCCCGTGGCCGCGACGAGCAATCGGCGAGCCGTCGAGACGTTCGACCTGACCGGCCACACCCTCCGCCCGGACACGCAGGTCAACATCAGCCTGGCCCAGGCGAACCGCGACGAGAGCCGGTTCCCGGGCGCAGACGAACTGCGACTGGACCGCGACCCGAACCCGCATCTCGGCTTCGGGCACGGCATGCACTACTGCCTCGGCGCCCCGCTGGCCCGGCTGGAGGCCCGAGTGGCGTTCACCGCTCTGCTGCAACGGTTCCCCGACCTCCGCCTCGCCCTCCCCGCCGGCGAACTGACCTGGCGGCACGACTTCATGACCGGGCTGGCCCGCCTGCCCGTGACCGGGACCCGATGAGCATCAACGCCCACGCGGCGCCTCCAGCACCGTCAGCAGAGCGGCCGGTCCAGCGGCGACCACCTCGCATACGGCCTGAGCCGCAGCGCTTCCGGGCCGCGGTTGCTCGGCCGTTCACCGCGGTTCCGCTGTGCCGTGACAGCGGCGGGCGATGACCGGCTTGAACGGGTCCAGCTTCGAGGGCCGTGGCGGCAACGGCTTGCGCGGTGCCGGCCACGCAGACGTCAGCGCCGCACGGACTGTGCGGCGGCTGATCTGATACTTGCGGGCCGGACCACGCACGGACAGGCCGGCGCGGGAATCCCGTCGGACCGCCGCGAACAGGTCGACCTTCGATCGGTTGGCGCCGGTCCGGCCTCTCGGCCGACCATGTATGAAAGTTGCGGCGAGCGTGACCTATGTCGGCTCCAGGGCTTCCTCATGGCGGCATGACAGGACGCTGCTCCGTGAAGTAGGCGGCGCTCTCCGCGTCTGCCGGGTAGTAGGACTCGATCGCGATCTCGTCGATCGTGATGTCCATCGGGGTGCCGAATGTGGTGATGGTCGAGAACAGCCGCAGCTCTCGTCCGCCGATGCGAAGGATCATCGGGATCACGACGTCGGGTTCGATCAGTTGACTCGAGGCATTCTCCGGTTCGGGCGCCAGCAGTTCTTCGTAGAGTGCGGTGAGTTCAGGGTCGGGAGCGGTGGCGAGCTGGCGTGAGATCCGGGTGCGGAACACTGCGCGCACGTCGGCCAGGTTGACGACCATGCGAGCGAACCCGCGCGGGTCCAGGCCCAGCCGCACCAGGTTGACCGGCGGCCGCAGCAGATCAGGAGCCACCTGTGCGAAGAACGGGTCGACAGCGCGATTGGTCATCACGATGTTCCACCGGCGATCGAAGACCACTGCCGGATAGGGCTCGTGCGCGCGGAGCACCCTGCTGACCGCGTCGTGGACGGCTGACAGTGCATTGTCGTCGAGCGGACGCTCGGCGTATCGAGGTGCGAAACCGGCGGCGAGCAGCAGCCGGTTGCGATCACGCAGCGGCACGTGGAGCTGATCCGCGAGTCGGAGGATCATGTCGGCGCTCGGCTTGGACTTACCCGTCTCGACCAGGCTGACGTGGCGAGCCGAGACGTCCGCAGCGATCGCGAGATCCAGCTGGCTGAGTCCCCGGCGCTGCCGCCACTGACGCAAGAGTTCCCCGACCGCGTACACGATCATGGAGCGTACTCATCGTTGCGCCGGACGCCATGAAATCCGAGTTCATCGACAATCGGAGCGACCACGGAAACACTGCATCCATGACCACGGAGAACAAGAGCATCGTCCAACGGGCGCTGGCAGGACTGATCGAGACGGGCGACGTCGACGGACTCGCACTGTTCCTGAGTGATGACTTCGTCCACCACAGGCCGGGTACAACCACAATGACCAAGGCCGAATGGCTCGCCGCCGTCCGCGCCGCGCTGGGCCCGATCGCCGGCATGCAGGTCGAGATCCATCAGGTCCTGGCCGACGGCGATCACGTCGTGATGCACTCGCGGCGCTGGCTTCCCGACGCGGGACCGGAGATTGCGGTCGTCGACATCTGGCGGATCGACGACGGGCTGATAGCCGAGGCGTGGGAGATCATCGAGCCGGTGGCCCAGGTGGCCGCCAACCTGGTGTGGTGGGAACCTGCTCAGCACTGACCGTGCGTGACGTCCATGCCGACTTCTACGACGCCGGCTTCTCCGATCGACCTCCGCCGACGTCACGGATGGCGGACTCGATCTCGCGGACCCGGTCGGCCAGCAGACCGACCGCGCCGACCGCCCGCACCAGGGGGTCGTCGTCGGCGCCCCCCAGAGCCTGTTCGCGGCGGTACGCGGCCTTGACGTCCTCCCACCGCGCGGCCTGCTCGCGGGTCAGGCGACCGCGCAGCGACGCCAGCTTGAGCAGGTTGGCCTCGGCCCCGGCGGCCAGCGTCTGGGCCTCGCCCAGGTAGTGGTCGTCGATCACGGTATCGAGCTCGTCGTCGTTCATCGCCGGGACGATGCGTTCGGCCAGCTTGTTCATGTTGCGGTACGAGCCCTGCAGGCGGAACGGCGGCTCGGTGCGCGCCGCATCCGACTGCGCCGCCGACGCGATGTACGCCTGGTTGTTGCGCAGCACCACCCGCTGCGCCCGCTTCATCTTGCGCAGCACCGACAGCACCTGCTCGAGCTCGGCCGCCGAGTACGGGTAGGACAGCCGGTCCGCCCGGACAGAATCGTCGCCGTCGGCCAGCCGCAGCAGCAGCGGCAGGTCGGCCCGGTCACGGCCGGCCAGCGGGGCCAGGGTGGTGTTCGCGGTGAGCGCGTTCTCCAGGTAGGACAGCTCGAACAGATCGTCGCGGCCGGCCAGTACGTCGCCCAGGTTCCACACGTCGGCCCGGTTGGCCAGCATGTCCGGCACCCGGAAACGGCGGCCGGTCTCGGTGTACGGATTGCCCGCCATGCACACCGCGAACCGCTTGCCCCGCAGGTCGTAGGTGCGGGTTCGGCCGTCCCAGACGCCCTCCATCCGGCGCTGGGCGTCGCACAGGGAGATGAACTTCTGCAACAGCTCCGGATTGGTGTGCTGGATGTCGTCCAGGTAGAGCAGCACGTTGTTGCCCATCTGCAGGGCGAACGAGATCTTCTCGACCTCCTGCCGCGAGGTCGCGTCGGGTGCCTCGGCCGGGTCGAGCGAGGTCACGCCGTGGCCGAGCGCCGGGCCGTTGACCTTGACGAAGATCAGGCCGAGCCGGTCGGCGACGTACTCCATCAACGTGGTCTTACCGTAGCCGGGCGGCGAGATCAGCAGCAGCAGGCCGGACTGGTCGGTGCGTTTGCCGTCGCCGGTGGCGCCCAGCTGCCGGGCCAGGTTGTCGCCGATGAGTGGCAGGTACACCTCGTCGAGGAGGCGGTTGCGGACGAACGTGGTCATCACCCGCGGCTTGAACTCGTCCAGGCGCAGCCGGTCGCGCTCGGCGGCGGCCAGCGCGGCGCGCTGTTTCTGGTACGCGCGATAGGCCGGCATCTGTTGCTCCCGGAGCCGCCGGGTCCGGCTCAGCAGATCATCCAGCCGTACGGTCATCGTGCCGCCGCTGATCCGCGGGTGCACGCCGAGCAACCCGGTCACCGTCTCGGTGAGCGACGCCGACACGTCGTAGCGGGTATGGCTGGTCAGCTCGATCGCGACCGCCTCGATCACGTCGGCCGGGTCACCCGCGTCCGGCCGGGCGGCTCGGAAGGCGCTCAGCCAGGCGTGGGCCAACTGCTGCCGCGCCTCCGGGTCGTCCTCGAGCGCGCGCAGGTCGGCCGCGTACTGCCGGCCGGCCGGTGCCTGCGGGCCGCCCAGCTCGCGGTGGAACCGGTCGAGCAGGGTGCGCGCCCCGGCGCTGGTGGCGAATCCGTCCGGGCCGGCGGCCAGCTCCTCGGCCAGGTATTCGCCGCCCGGCGCCAGTTCGGCGCACAGCTCGTCCCAGGCCGGGCCGGCCGAGCCGAACATCTGCCGCACCCGGGCCAGCGACGCGGCCCGCAGCGCCCACGACTCCCGCTGAGCCGAGGTCGCGCCGAAGGCCCAGAACAGCTGCGCCGCCGCCCGCACCTCTGGCTCGTAGCGCAGCAGCCCCGCCCCGGCGTGCAGCCGGATCAGCGCAGCCAGGATCAGCGCGGCATCAGCGTCGTGGACGCCCCGCTCGTACCCTTCGTCGTAGCGGGCCGCGGCCCCGCGCCGCACGAGCTCGCGCAGTGTGTCGTTGATGAGGGCGGCCGCGGCCACCGCCGGGTCGGCCGCGAAGACGGCCGCGGCCAGGTGCTCGCCCCGGTAGACGTGCGCGTCCTCGGAGACCAGCGGCTGGTTCCAGAACGGCTTGGTGGCGAGGAAGGCGTCGTCGCGGATCGGCCCGCGATAGTCGGTTCCGGTGATCGCAAAGGCCAGTTCACCGGCGTGCGGCACCAGGGTGAGGTCGATCGCGGCGGTGTTGACCGCGAACGCATGCCGGCCGAGCCGGATGGTTCGGCCGCCGTCGTCGTACAGGTCCCGCCGGTCGCGCAGTGAGCGCCCGGCGTCCTGCCGCACGGCCTTCAGCTGCCCGTCGAGCTCCTCGGCGCGGACGCTGTCGCCCAGTTCCCTCAGGTCGCCGGTGAGCGCGCGCAGCTTGGCGACCATCGGGTCGGTGGCGAAGTACGTGTTGATCTGGTCGGCATCGGCGAGCGCGCCGATCCGGCGGCGAACGGCGTCGAGGATGCGGCGGGCCGAGTCGGCGAGCCGGTCAGCCCGGCGGGCCTGCTCGTCCAGCAGAGCCTGGCGCCGGCCGGAGATCGCCTCGTACACCTCGGTGCGCTTGGCCCCGAGCTGCTCGGCGAAGTCGGTGAACTCCCCGAACCGCGTCTCCAGCGTCTCGATCTGCGCCATCAGGCGGGCCAGGTGCTCGTCGCAGCGTTCCGGCGTGTCGGCGGCGGCCAGCGCGCCGCTGACTGCCTGCCCGAACAGGGCGAACTCGGCCGCGAACTCGGCCCGGCCCTCGATTGCGGCCAACTCCCGGCGGCGGCCCTCGACGGTGGCCCGGGCCCGGTTCAGCCCGCCCAGCACGGTGCCGAGGCGTTCCAGGATCGCCACCCGCACAGTGGCGTCGGCGATCTCCAAGCCGCCGACCACCTCGGTGATCGCCTGCAAACCGTCGAACTGCTCGCCGATCCGGGCCGTGACCGGCTCCGCCTCGGCCGTGGTGGCGATCGCGCCGGCCGCGGTGACCAGGTCCTCCACGGTGGACTCGTAATCGGCGAACGCATCCGGCCGCTGCAGGTGCTCGACCGCGCGGCGGGCCGTCTCCTCGACGGCGCCGGCCAGGTTCGCTTCCACGGCGTCGATCCGGGCCAGGTCGGCGTAGCGCATCTCATGCAGCCCGGCAAGGCGCCCCTGCTCGTGACGCAGGCCGCCGAGCTGGGCCACCCAACCGCCGGTGGTGGTGGGATTCTCGGCACGGGCCTTACCGATCAGCGAGGCGGCGTTGCTCTCGGCCGCGGTCACCGCGTCGGCTGCCTGTGCGGTCAGCACCTGCACCGATTCGAACTCGTCGAGCACCTGCTCGGCGGTGGCTCGCACCTCGCCCAGTGGCTCGCCCAGGTTCTCCAGCTCCGGGTCGTTGAGCCAGTGATAGCTGTCGGCCACCCGCGAGCAGGCCGCGATGATCGCCTCGAAGACCGGGCCGGACGGGGTCATCTCCTCGACCATGCGGTCCACGGCGAGCGCGTCGGCGATGCCCCGCACCAGGTCGGCGTTGCCGATCCGGTCCAGCGGGCCGGTGCCGGCCGGGCGGCTGGCGGCGTGCGTGTCGGACTCGTACGGGGTCTGCCAGACCTGCATCGGGTGCACGCGGGCGGGCTCTTCGGTGGTCGTGCGGAAGACGACCAGGGTGCCGTCGTCGAACAGCGAGTAGCCGTTGGCGGCGATCGGGGTGGCGACCTCCTTACGGATCACGTTGTACGGCAGCAGCAGGTAGCGGCCGGTGACGCGGGCGTGGAAGACGTACAGCACGTCCTCGCCGTTGACCGAGTGGATGGCGCGCTCGTACTCGAGGTCGGTGGTTTCCGCGTCGAACGTCTTGGCCGCCCCGGTGGCCAGGTAGTAGCCGCCGGGGAAGATGACGCCCTGGTCGTCGGGCAGCCGGCGGCAGGCCTGGCCGATGCCGTCGAGCCGGCACACGTCGCTGGTGCGGGTGTTGAAGACCAGGAATCGAGGAACCGTCTCCTGGTACGGCAGCACACGCAGCAGAATCAGCGGACCGACCCGGGCGTACGAGATCTCGCCGTCGGCCAGGCTCTGCAGCGGCTCGTCGACCGGCTCGGAGAAGATGCCTTCGCCGTCCTCGGTGTTGTTCTCCACCTTGACGGTAAGCCTGCCGCCGACCGTCTCGACGAACACCTCGTCCTCGATCGACACGTGCGGGTGGCGGCCCAGCACGTGCTGCTCGCGGCCGGTGACGGTCCATTCGAAGTCGTGCTGCGGCGGGAACACGTGGTCGCGTTCACCGCGGTTGTCCTGATAGGACACGGAGCCGTCGGTGCGGACCTGCCAGCGCAGCACCTTGAGGTCGTCGCCGCGCGCGCCGGTCTGGAACACGGCCAGCAGCAGGTTCTCGACGCGGCGCAGCTGCAGCAGCTTCGTCTGCTTGTAGTAGCGGTAGAGCTCCGCGAAGTCTCGCTCGAAGACCGGGTCGTCGAGCAGCCCGGGCAGCGTGGCGGACTCGAACGACTGGCCGGTGAACCGGTGCACCGCGAAGACGTCGGAGATCGCGGTCTCGGCCTTGAGCCCGATGAACACGTTGTAGCCGAACAGCATGACGCCGCCGGCCTGCGCGATGTCCCGCGGCACGCAGATGTTCTCGGTCCGCACTCGATCGGTGTGCAGCAACCGGGTCTGCTGCCCGCCGAACGTCTCGATCCGGCGGGCGTTCAGCTTCTCGGCGCGGCCGGCCAGTTCGCGCGCACGCGCCCCCAGCCGGCCCCGCAGCACCTCGTAGGTGCCGGCGTCGATGGTCTCCGCGGTCACCGGGGCGCCGGCACCTTGCCGTCGGCGATGCCCATCTTCTGGGCGGCGGCCAGCAGCTCCCGCAGCTTGCCGGCGTCCTGGCCGCCGTTCTTGATCTGCTGGGTCAGGAACGCGGCCAGGCTCACGTTGGCCGCGTCGGCCGTGGACACCGAGCCGACCACGCGGCCCAGGTCGTCGGCGAGGTTGGCCGACCCGTCCAGGTAGCGCGCGCCGATGCCCTGGGCCACCGACGAGTGCTCGACGAAACCGTCGACGCTCTTGCCCAGCGTGATCGAGCCGATCAGCTTGTCGAAGAACATCGAGTCGCCGCCGACGATGTCGATGTCGGCCTTCTCGAGGCCGGCCGACAGCACCATGGCCTGAGCCTCGGCGATCTCGCGGTGGACGTTGATGCCGGCCAGGCGGATCTCCTTCTCCATCTCGAGCCGCAGGCGGTACTCCTCATGCTCGCGGGTGGCGTCGTCCAGCGCGGCCATCGCGCCCGCCTTCTCCTGCAGACCCTCGGCCTCGCCCTTGAGCTTCTCGCGGATCGCCTCGGCGACGACCAGCGCCTTCTCCCGCTCCACGGCGGCCTCGGCGCGGCCCGTCTTCTCGATCACCTCAGCGTTGCGCTCGCGCACCTGCACGTCGGCCAGGCCGGACGCGGCCGCCTCGGCCTGCGTGCCCTCGGCCAGCCGGATCTTCGACCGGGTGTCAAGCTCGGCCGCCTGCTGACGGGCCTCGGCCAGCAGCACTTCCTCGCGAGCCTTGAACTTGGCCGCCGCTTCGGCCGCCTCGGCCGCCTTGATGTCCTTGACCAGGGACTCCTGAGCCTCGGCCTCGGCCTGGATGACGACAGCCTGGCGAGTGCGTTCGGCCTCCTCGACCGTACGCAAGCGCTTGATGTTCTCTTCCTGCTCCGCCACCGTCTTCTCGACCGCGATCCGCTCCCGGATCACCTCGGCCATCAGCCGCTTCTCCCCCTCGACCTCCTTGTCCTTCGAAATCGTGGACAGCTCGGTCTCGCGGTCGCGGCCGATCACCTCGAGCATCCGGTCCTTCTCGATGCGCTCGGTCTCGATCGCGATGACCCGCTCACGGTTCTTCTCGGCCACCGCGATCTCGCGGCGCTTGTTCTCTTCCTGTACGCCGAGCTGCTGGTCGGTCTTGAGCCGGGCGCCCTCGGCCCGCAGTCGCTCCTCGGCGTGGGCCAGGGCAATCTCGGCCTCCTCGCGGGCCCGCATCGTCTCGATCTCGCGGCGCTGCTTGATCTCGGCGTCGGTCTGCCGGCGTTCCAGCTCGAGGATGGCCTCCCGCGCATCGACGTTCTGGCGGGTGATTTCCTTTTCCTCGTTGCGCCGGAAGTCGTTCGTCCGGATCGCCTCGATCGCGGTCAGCTCGGTGATCTTGCGGATGCCCTGGGCGTCCAGGATGTTCTTGGGGTCGAGCGAGGCCATCGGCGTCTGCTCGAGGAAGTCGATCGCCGCGTCCTCCAGGCTGTAGCCGTTGAGGTCGGTGCCGATCACCTCGATGATCTGGTCGCGGAAGTCATTGCGCCGGGTGTAGAGGTCGACGAAGTCCAGCTGCTTGCCGACCGTCTTGAGCGCCTCCGAGAACTTGGCGCTGAACAGTTCCTGCAGCGTCGACTCGTTGCTGGCGCGGTCGGTGCCGATGGCCTGGGCCACCTTGATGACGTCCTCGGTGGTCTTGTTGACCCGCACGAAGAACGTGATCCGGATGTCGGCGCGGATGTTGTCCTTGCAGATGAGGCCCTCGTGCCCGGTTCGTGTGATCTCGATGGTCTTGACCGAGATGTCCATCATCTCGGCCTTGTGCAGCACGGGCAGCACCACCGCGCCGGTGAACGTCACATCGACCCGGCGCACCTTCGACACGATGAGCGCCTTGCCCTGCTCGACCTTGCGGAACATGCGGCTGACGAAGAACAGCACACCGATCGCCACGAGCAGCACCACGGCTGCGAGCACACCGAACCCGGTGGAGACAACGTCCATCAATGACCCCTCGTTGCGATATCGGTAGGAACGACCCAGAAAAACTCCCCGTCCGGGTCGAAGCCGTAGAGCAGCGCCTCAGACCCGGAATGCAGATCGTCGGCGCCGGCCTGGCGCACCTGGACGACCGCCGACGAGCCGTCCGCAGCGTGCACCTCAGCCTGGCCGAAAGTGCTGGTCACCCGCCCGGTACGGATGATGCAGGTGAGCCCGACGAAGTCGGCCCGCGACACGTCCGGCCCGTCGGGCAGCAGTCTACGGATGGGGATGATCAGGAGGCGGGCGAGCAGCCAGCTCAGACCGAGCGCGGCGATCAGCACGGCCCACAGCGGGATCGGCCCGTGGAACTCGCCGCCGGCCAGACTCGCGAACCAGGCGAACACGATGACCAGCGACAGCGAGATCGGAACCGGCACCCCACCCAGCCCGGCGAAATGCAGCGGGCCGTGGTCGCCCGCGTCGGAGCCCGCATCCGGGTCGGCGCCCCCGGCGATGACCACCAGCCAGTAGCCGACGACCACGACGAGCAACGGAGTGAACAGGACAGTCGGAAAACTCAACGCAGCATCGACGAAACTGCCCACGCCCAGACGCCCCCGTCCTGTCACCGTGACCTCATGGTGACAACCGGCGTCCACCCATGATCGCCGCACATTCTGACCGACGAACTCCCCGGACGGCCACCCCTGCCTGCACCTTCTACGTCAAACGGTCATACGGCGGCGGGGCGGGCGGGGCGGCGCAGCCTCCGAAAGGTCACCCCGCTCGCGTACGTCGTCCCGCCGCGACCAGCACACACCGGACGTAGATGAACACATCGCTGCTGACCGTGTGAGCGGCGGTGAGATGCGCCGGGATGTCCAGCGTCCCGAGCATCAAGGCAAGTTGATCGGCGAAGCCGGTGATTGGCGTGATCACCGGCAGGTGATCAATGGAATGTTGTGGCGGATCGACAACGGCGCGAAATGGGATCAGCTCCGGGGCCGATTCGGGCCGACGAAACCTGCTGCGACCGGTTCGCCCAAGCCCTGGGCAAGCGTACCGGCGCGTGTGCAACCTCGGGGAGCAGGCATACGTCACGACGGTATGAGATCTATCGGAATCGAACCGGTCGGAGCGGCGCCCTCCCCCACCTCGGGGGTCGCAGATCCTCCGGCGCCGCCGCAGCCAGCCGACCCGGGGAAGCCGTTGTGACGGGCCTTCTCGCACCTCCCGCCGCAGTCCTCGCACCGTCCCGTTCTTCTGAAGGATCAGGCCCCGGCTGGCGCGGGGCGCTGCTGACAGCCGGAGCGGTGTGGTCGGTCGTCACCGTCGCTCACCTGGCTGTTCAGATGTTGGCCTGGCTGCCCCGCGATCACGGCGGATCGACACCCGCGACGGCCGAACTCTTGACCGGCTTGAACAGGTGGGACACCGAGCACTACTTGCGCATCGCCGAGTCGGGTTATAGCACTGATCCCGGATCTCCCGCCTTCTTCCCGCTGTATCCACTGCTGATCCGGGCTACGGACGTGATCGTCCCCGGCGGCGCCCTGGTTGCCGCTCTGCTGGTCGCCAACGTCGCGGCGTTCGGCGCACTGGCCATGGTGTACCGGCTGGCCGACGGTGAGTTCGGCCCTCGGGTGGCGCAGCGGGCTACGTGGTACCTGGCCATCTTCCCGACCGGCTTCTTCCTGTTCATCGGCTACAACGAGTCGCTGTTCATCTTGCTCATGGCGGGTGCCTTGTATGCCGGACGGCGTGGGTGCTGGTGGTGGGCCGGCTGTTTCGGCGCGCTGTCCTCGGCCACCCGGTTGTTCGGTGTCCTGCTGGTGCTGCCGCTCGCCGTCGAATACTTCCGCCAGGTTGGCTGGCCGTTACGCCGCCTGCGCCTCGATGTGCTGAGCCTGGCGCTGATCCCGCTGGGAGCCGCGCTCTACAGCCTGTACTGCCTGTTCGCGCTGAACGACCCGTTGGCGTTCAGCGCCGCCCAGGATCGGTGGGGACGGCAATACACCGCGCCGGGAGCCGCCTGGGCGAGCGCTGTGGAACGGGCACAGGGTGGGCTGCTGAGTGCGGACACTCTGGGCGCCATCATCGATGCCGGCACTTTTCTTCTCGCGGTGGCCTTGCTGGTGCTGTCGGTGGTCGGGCCGTTCAGGTTCCGCCGTGACCAGATGTACCTGACGGCGCACGGGGCGCTCAGTCTCGTCCTGCTGATGTCCACCACGTCATGGTTCCGGCCGATGATGTCGTCCGCCCGCTACGTACTCGAAGTCCTGGCGATCTTCCTCGTCCTGGGCCGGCTGGGCGCTCACCCGGTGGCGGACCGGGCGATCCTGGTGGTCGGCGCAACGCTCCACGCGACGTTTCTGCTGATTTTCACGGCCGGGACCTTCTTCGTGGGGTGACGGTGGTGACCGGTGTCGTGGTAGCCGCCATGGTCCTGGTGATCACGTTCGGTTCCCTGGTGGCCGCCGGTCTGCCACTGCTGACCGCGCTGCTTGGCATCGGCGTTGGCGTCGGCGCGGTCACCGCCGCCACCGGCTTCGTCGATCTGTCTCCGACCACGCCGATCCTCGCGCTCATGCTCGGCCTCGCTGTCGCCATCGACTACGCCCTGTTCATCGTCTCCCGCTATCGCCAAGAACTCGGCCAAGGCCGCGACACACTGGACGCCGTCGGCCGGGCCACCGGCACCGCCGGCTCAGCGGTCGTGTTCGCCGGGCTGACCGTCGTGATCGCGCTGGCCGCCGTCTCCGTAGTCGGCATGGCGCTCCTGACCCAGATGGGCCTGGCTGCCGCATTTGCCGTGGGCGGTCGCTGTGGTCACCGCATTGACGTTGCTGCCCGCGATGCTCGGCTTTACAAGCTCGAACCGACCAAACACCACAGGCGGCTAGTCCTCGGACATGTTCGCCCCGGCGCCGACGCAGGCTTTGCGCATGCGGCGCCCAGGCTGGTTGACCAGCGCACGAGGAACGGGGTGGCGAACGACGCGATGCCGCTCCACACCGCAGTCCAATGCGGCGTGCACGGTCGCGACAGCTTGCTGTGTGGTGACGTCCTTGAACGCCAATGGCGCGGTGCCCAGCCCGATCCTCTTCATGGGCTGATTTCGGTCGGTCATGGTGAGATGTGTACGGCGGCCGGTGATCGGGCCGGTTGCGAGTCGGGAACCGGCCTCTGTGTATGGGGCAACGCGATGCTGCCCCATACACACTCCGGTCAGGCCCGGTTGTTCCAGAAGAGCCTCTCGCTGCGATCGGGGTCCTCGACGATCCTGCTGTCGGCGTCGATCCACATCGTGGCTCGGTCCTTCGGGCTGTACGCGGGCCGGCGCGGCACGCCCGGCGCGGGTCGGCCGGCCATGACGGGCGAAGCCCGACCACAGCGCGCTCATGTGCCGCGCGGTTGCCCGCTGGCCCCGGCCGGCCTCGCGGTCCTCGCCGGGCAGGGAGATCGCCCGCAGGTTCGACACGTCGGCGTTGACAGGCACGAGGTAGTCGGCGAGGTTGGCGTTGGCGATGCGGCCGTCGCGCGGGGTCGGTGACGCTGTGTTCCAACAGGGCCGTGCCGATGCCGCCGACCATGCCGCCGAAGGCCTGACTGTCGGCGAGCACCGGGTTCACGATCCGGCCGGCGTCGTAGAGCCCGAGCAGCCGGCGGACCCGGACGATGCCGAACCGCGCGTCGACGGCGGGCTCACGGCCCACTGAGCGATCCCCAGCATCGCAGCGGCGGCGCGTCAGGGCTGAGGGTCGGCCGCCGCACGGGTCGCGATCTCCTGCAACGCCGCGACGTGCCCGCTCAGAGCGGCACGGCCGGCCGGGGCCAGGTTGATCCAGGTACGCGGGCGCTTGCCCACGTAACCCTTGCGCACCTCGACATAGCCGCCGTCGGCCAGCGAGGACACTCGCTTGGACAGGGCCGAGTCGCTCAACTGGACGGCGTCGCGGACGAACGCGAACTCGGCCCACTCGGTCCCGGCCAGCAGCGCCACGATGGACAGCCGGGTCGGGTCGAGCAGAACCGGGTCCAGTTTCGCTCCGGTCAACGCATCGCTCCCCGGGCGAGCACCCGGCGCTGCCACCACGGACCCACCCCGGCAACCAGAAGACCACCCGCCACCCCGGCCCACACCGTGGCGTGCGGCACCTCGAGCCGGACCAACAGCCAGGCTCCCACGGCCATCAGCACGATCACCACACCGTTCCACACCATGCTCCGCGCATCCCGGGGAACGCGCGGCCGCACCGGACGGCGCAGAAGACTGCCACCGAACCTGGTGTTGGCCAGAAGCGACAGCGCCAGCAGCATGAGGACGATCGTGGTGCCCCAGTCACGCATGAACTGTGGCTGCTGATCAACCAGCACGCCCCACACCACCAGCAGGGCCCCGGAGGCGATCCAGGCCCAGCGGGAATGCGTCGCGGCCTCAGCGGTCTGGGTTTGACGCCGGCCGACGTCGTCGAGCGCTTGCTGGGCCTGCTCCGGCGTGGGCGTGGGCGTGGTCATGACGCACCTCCATCAACGTTCACGGAACTACTTTCTCTAAGAGAAAGTAGTTTCTCGAGCTGGCGAAGTCAACCGGACGGAGTCTCCCGCGCGACTGGGAATTCGGGGCTGAATGGCCTCTGAGGCAGAGGTAGCGGGTGCGCCCAGAAGGATCAGACCAAAAGTCGCCCGAAGGCAGAGATCCGGATAGTCTTCCGTCAGATGGGCGGGATGCCCACGGGCACGGCAAAGGCGGAGAGTGCGCGGCCGAAGGCTCTGTGTTGATGTCCAGAGTGGATTTGACGGGGCGGGCACGGCTACGGTGATCTTGAGGTTCCTACGCCTTAAGTTCACCTCGTGGAGTACCGTGCCCGCGCCCGCGTCATTGCTGATCAACACTGTTCAAGACCAGCCAGTCAGCATGACACGACCAGTCCTGTTGGGTCGTAACGGGCAGGAAAGCCTAGTCGCGGCTCTGTCGGATGTTCCCGATCCGCGGGACGCTGGTCATTGTGATTCGGCAAGAGAGCGCGGAACCATCGAACGCCGGTGAGGCTCGGTCACATCATTCACCGGCATCCCCCCTTCAAGGACATCCAGACCACGGCCATCGACACCACGCCAGGTCGAGGAAGACACCGAGCCCGGGGCTCCGACGAGCTCATGGTTTCGATCAGGATTCCTCCTTGCTTCCGAGCTGCCGCTGCGTCCGCTCGGTGATCTCACCGGAGACCTTGCCCATCATCGATTTGGCCCGGCCGAAGGCCCCTACACCGAAACGGCTGGCGGCACCCACGCCCTCTGCGCCGGTCTCCAGGGCCTTGTCCTTCACGTCGGCCCCGGTGTCGAGGACCTTGTCGCGCACCTCGGCCCCCGTTTCGAGGACCTTGTCGCGGGCCTCCGCGGCCGCGTCCAGCCATCGCCTGGCATGCCAGGATCGGCGATCGCGTTCGATGCCGAGCCGACCGTTGAACTCGACGACGGTGGTCGAGACGTGGTTGGTCGAATGCACCACGGCCCGGGAGGTGGTCGGGTTCAGCAGCACCTTCGCGTTGGCCGTGCCGGCGGCCGCGTCCATTCGGGCCATCAGGCGCTCGGTGGCGCGAGAGATGAGGTCGAGGCGGTTCCGCCGGGCGATCCGGATGGCGACGCGATGCTCTTCCAGCTCTTCCGGAGACGCGTCCAGCACCCGGTCGAGTTCGAGCACGGCGACCGCGTCCTGGAGTTGGAAGCAGCGAGCCAGGACGGCGAGCCACTCCTGAACCCTGATCTCGGCTTCCTTGGACGTCTGGGCCAGGTCAGCGACCTTGGTCTGGGTCTCCAGTTTCTCGGCGATGGCGTCGAGCTGCCGTAGCGCGTAAGCCTGGGTCCGGGCCAGCGGCACCGGCGTGGCCTGCACCTTCGACCAGGTGATCTCGGAGACCCGGCCCACCTGTTCCCGGATCGTCATGGCCTCGTCGATGACGAGATCCACCCCGATCATGTCCGCCACCACGGCGTCGGTCTGGCCGCGGAGCACGGCGTCGACCTTCGCGTCGATCACGGCGAGGTAGTCGGTGATCTCCTCCATGCTCTGTTTCATGGCAAGCTGCGCCATGAGCCCGGCGGCACCGGTCAGGATCGCCGGGTTGGCCAGCAGGCTGGTTGGGGTGGTCTGCACAATTTCGAGCAAGCCGGTGATCTTGCCGTGGTCGGTCAGGACGGCGCGCTTGACGTCGCCGCTCGATCCGGTCATCAGGTTGTACTTCTTCATCGCCTGGGCGGACTCCGCGGTCAGCTGGACCCATCGGCCGGAGTGTTCGGCGGCCTCGGCGCCGGCCTTGGCGATCTTGGATCCGGTGCCGAGGGCGGAGCTGAGCCGTCGCAGTCCGAGGTCTTTCGACGGCAGCCGCTCGGATGTGAGAAAACGATCGATAGCTGCCGGATGCCCGATGACCGCCAGGCCATCACCGTCACTGATCAGCTGGATCTCGTTCTCCACCGTCAACTCCTCGAGATGGGGGTACAAAGTGGTTTCACGCTCTGTCACTGTTCTCGGTGAAGTCGCGGGCCAAGGCGGTGGCTTTCACCAGGGGTGCGGCTGCGGTTGCGGTCAGGGCCTTGCGGCCGTACGTCTGCAAGGTCGCCCGGTAGACCGCTTCCGGCGTCTCCCAGCCCAGATCACGGGCATGCGCGGCCATCACGGCGGCCAATTCGGCAGGGGGCACCTCGCCGAGATCCCGTGGACCCAGGACACGTAGCACCGTCGCCGGCTGCCCTGGCAGCCGGTAGGTGCGCGGCAGGACGCCCCGCTCCCCCAGCGGGTTGTCCTCCAGCAGCAGGCCGCGGCGCACCGCAGCGCTGATCACCTTGTTCACCGCGCTGGCCACGCCGCGGGTGACACGCTGACCACCGGCAGCCCGGGTGTAAGCGGTCTGCAGCCGCTCACCAAGGACCGGCCCCTCCCGGTCGACGATGGCGAGCAGCGCTTCGCGCATGCCCGGCGGCGCTGGTTCGGCGGGGCGCGGGGCAGGGCCTTCATAGATTTCGTACGCCTGGAGCACCGGCTCGCCCCAGTCGGAGGTCGACGCCGGTTCCGGCGAATCGACAGGCTCGGGCTCTCGCTCGGCCACGATCACTGGCTCGGATTCAGGCACTGCGACAACCACGGGCTCCGGCTCGATCACCGCTGGCGCAGGCTCGGCAACAGGTTCCGCCTCCCGCTCGGTCCAGCCTGCCGGGCGGATGCCTCGTTCCTCCAGCGCCGTCCACAGATCGATCAGCACGGCTTCTTCGTCCACGACGAACGTCGACTCCGAGATCCGGAAGAACGCCCACCCGCACCGCTCGAGCTCCCGCTGCCGGCCCATGTCCGTCTCATACCGGTCCGGTCCCTGCCAGGTGTCGCCGTCGCACTCGATCGCCAGCCGTCCACGCGGCCCGACCACCACCAGGTCGATCACATACCCGAGCGCCTCGAACTTCGGTAGCACCGTGAAGCCGCGCGCCGCGATCCGGTTGTGGACTCGCTGCTCGAACAGCGACTCGAATGGCAGCACCGGCTCGTCCTCGGCGACGAGCCCACCGGCCTCGAACGGGTCGGCAGCCCGCTCTGCCACGCCGTAGCAGTACTCCAACAGGTGGTACCGCATGTCCTCAGCGTTGCCGAGGTCGCTGGTACGGACCGAGTGGAAGACCCACATCTGGTCCTTGGCCCGGGACGCCGCGACGTTGTAGCGCTGGACGTACATCTCGGAGGTGGCCGCACCGATCCGCACGCCCGGTTCCGGTGCCGTCACCATGCTCAGGAACATCACGTCGCGTTCCGAGCCCTGGAAGTCCGCCGAGTCGCCACAACGCAGGTCACGCCGCTCCCACTCGGCCGGGTCGAGACGGTCCAGCAGCCGACGCTGAATCAGTTTCGCCTGGTGCGGCCCCTGCAGCGAGATCACGCCGAAGGTGAGGCCGTCGTAGCGGGGATCCTCGGTGCATGCCAGGATCTGCTCGGCGATCGCGTCCGCCTCGGCCGGATTGGTCTTCCCGGAGCTGCCGCCGCGGACATAGCCGTTCTCGACGAACACCGGCTTGATCGGGTCGAGCCGATCGGCACCGTACTGACGCACCGGGACGAGACGGATGCCCTCCGGCTCGTAGGCGATCCGGTTGGAGAATTCGATGATCTCCGGTACGCAGCGGCGGTGCTCGGTGAGCGGGATGAGGCCGCTGAACCGCATTTTGGCCTCGTCGAAGAGGCTGCGCTTCGGATCCTGCCAGGACGCCCGGTACGGGTCGTCGTACAGGTACTGGGCAGCGAGGTCGCGCAGGTCTTGCTGGTCGACACCGACCGCGGCCGGGGAGACCTGCTTGTCATCCCCGATCACCACGATTTTCGGGGCCAGGTACTGCAGGAACGTGGCGGCGAGACCGGCCTGGGAGGCCTCGTCGACCACCACGACGTCGAACATGTCCGGCTGCACGTGCAACTGTTCGGCGATCCGGTAGATCGGCATGATCCAGACCGGTACGGACGGGCGGCACCTGTCCATCGCCTGACGGATCTCGGCACGGCGCAGGTGGGCGTACTTTCCGGAGCCCTTGCCGAGGCCGCGGACCAGCTGGCCGTACTGCTGCAGGTTGGCCCGAGCGGAGCCGCTGATCCGGTCCGGTGACGCCGCGTGCCGCCAGGCACGCGCGGCCGCGAGTTCCTCGACGTGCCGACGGATGTCTTGGTCGATCTCGCTGACCCGGGACTGCAACCGGTTGAGGTCGGCGACCTCTCGGGCGGCCAGCCAGACTCTGGCGACGGCCCAGTCCCAGGCGCCCGCCCAGCCTGTCAGACGGTCGTCCCATTGTGGGTGGCCGCAGGTGCTGAGCATGGCCTCGTGCAGCTGCGGAACCTCCTTGCGGAGGCGAGCCTCGAGCTCGTCACGACGGCCGACGACGGTACGAACCTCGACGAGCCGTGCGATCCGATGCACTGCGACGGCATAACCCTCGACGTCCCGGTCGCCGATCGCCTTGGCCAGGGCATGCAGGACCGGCGAGGCGGACGGATCATGCAGTTGGGCGGTGATCGGCTCCCCGGCAGCATCGGCCGCAGCCCGGGCCAGCAGCAGACCGTCGTCGGCGGAGGCCGCGTCCACCACAGCGGCGTAGGCGCGCACGGCGGACAGGTCGGTCCACTGTGGGCGGGGCATCCGCCGGCTGGCGAGGCGCTGCTCCTGTTCGGTGAGGGCGGCACCGAGAGCAAGGACTTGGTGCAGCTGCTGCAGTTCGGTCACATGCCAGGTGAGCCGTTCCTGGAAGGTGTCTTCCGGCGGGACGGTCACGGTTGCTGGCCAGGACCGGTCGAGCGCGGCCAGCAGGCGGCTCGCCTCGTGCCAGGCCAAGAAGGCGTCGACGGCCTCCATCGAGGCGGGTGGGCGGCCGTCGATACGGACGTGGACGAATAGGTCCCGAGCTGCCTTCACTGGTTTGGGAGTGAGCATGCCCATCGCCGGGGTGCCGTCCGCCGCTAGTTTGATCTTGCCGCCGGCCGTGAGATGCTCGCGCAGATGCCGGGCGAGCGACACGAGCTGGCCCAGGTCCGGGCCGGTCGCGGTGACCTCGGTGATGCCGAGCGACCGGACCGGCGTTTGGGCGTGGTCCACGAGTTGCCGCAGCTGGGCGGCCCGGTCCTGCCAGACCTGCCCCCGGCCGCAGACGACGTCGGCCAGCGCCTCGGACATCCAGGTCTCCCGGCGGCGGGCCAAGTCGTCTGCGGTGTCGGCGAGGCGATGCAGCTCGTGCTGCAGGGCGGCCCGGTCCGCCGGCGGCAGGGCACGGACCGCGGCGAACGCCGGGTGCTCGCGGCCGGCCCGGTGCGACTCGTGCACCGCGCGAGCCCGGTCCTCGGCGGCCACGGCCGCGGCGAAATCGGCTGGCGGCAGCAGGGCTGCCGGATCGGCCAGGGTGTCCCGGGCGGATGGCTCATCGGCGATCAGGCGCTGGTCGCGCAGGTAGCCGAGCCATTCGGTGATCTCGGCGGTGCTGAGCGGCGGCCTGGCCGACGGGGCGGCGGGCGTGTACGGGCGGATCCAGCCGTATCGTTGCTCGTCGGCCCGGTGGGCGGCGGCGATAGCGGCCAGGGTTCCCCGGTAGGGGCCTTGCTCGTGCCGGGCGACCTCGGCGGCGCGTACGTCGACGATTCTCTGGTGCAGGTGGGCGCGCTGTCTGCGCAGCCGGTCGATGGTCTCAAGGTGCCGCTCGATCGTCCGTGCGGACTCGGCCGGCTCGAAGTCGATGGCGCGCTGCGAGATGGTGTTGACGGCCACCTTCAGATCAGCCATGTCCTCCCGCGAGGCGCCGACGACGGCTACCGACAGCGGCCGGATCGCCTGCGGCAGTTTCGCCCGGACCTCTTTGAGCGCGCGGTCCGTCTGCGCGGTGACCAGGACCCGCTTGCCCTGCGCGAGCAGGTGGCTGAGCAGCGCGGCGGCGGTGTGGGTCTTGCCGGTTCCGGGTGGGCCCTGCACCAGGGTCTGTGCGTGCCGGTCGACCTGCTGAAGGATCCGCAGCTGATTCTCGTTCACCGGCAGCGGCAGGTAGACCTCGTCGTCCACCTCGACCAGCGCGCCCGGCGTCGGATCGGCCTGCACGGGCGGCCGGTGGTCCGGGTCGACCAGAGGCAGGATGCCCTCCGGCACGGTCTCCGACTCGATCAGCTGCTCCCGGATCCGTTGCAGCACCTCGACCAGGCCGAGGTTGCGGCGGCGCAGCACGACGGCGGGTGCGAGCGTCACCTCGGGCACCGTCGGCGCCCCGGCGCCGGGTTTCTCGGTCTCGTGATACTCGGCGTCCGGGTCGAGGCTGTGCGCGACTCGTTGCAGCAGTTCGCCGACCGCGGCCAGGTGCAACGGGTGGTGCGCGTAGCCACGGGCGGTCTCCCGGACCTCGCTGATGTGCCGAGACTTGGTCAGACGCGAGTCCAGCATGTCGAGTTCAAGGCGGACCGGATCGACCGACTCGGCCGCGGTGATGTGCAACGTGCCACCGACCGGGTCGAGGTCGATCCGGACCGGCACGGTGAGCAGATGACGTCGTACCGGAAGGTGGTCCGCGGGCTGCCAGGTGAGACAGCCGACCGCGAGGACGAGTTCCAGCTCTTCCGGGTTGCTGGCCTCGTCCGTGTGCATGGCGAAGAACTGGCCGTACGCCTCTCGGACGGGCCTCTCAAGGCGTTCACGTTCCGCCCAGGATTCCCAGCCGTGCAGCCACCTGCGGTAGGTGTCCTCGATGCCGGGGTGGTCGAAAAGGCGGAAGACCGCGGGGTTGCCGTCGTCGTCCGGCTCGCCGTCCGGGTCGGGGATCTCGGCGGACAGCCGTGGGACGACGTTCGGATCGTCGAACTCGCCGTCGAGCCAGCGATGCAGGCTGGGGCTAGGCCGCGGCGGGCGGATCCGGTCCAGCCGGTCGATATGGCCGAGCTCAGCGTCCGGCTCGGGCTCCACATCCCAGTGCGCGAAGTGCACGGCGGGGTGCCGTGGCAGGTTCCGCGTCCAGACGACCTCGTCGTACCGTTCGAGCGTGCGCGGCGCCGTGACGGCCGACTGCTGAGCTCGGGCGAGGAACTCGAACAGCCGTACAGCCCGATCCAGAGAGCTCGCTGGAGTGGGGGTCAAGACACGGTTCCCTTCGGTGCGGTGAGTGGTGCGGGCGCGCTTGAACTCACCAACGATGGAGGCGGCCGGCTGGACCCCGGCCTTACAACCGGGTCTTGCACAAGAATGTCATCGATCATCGGAACCGGATCGAACCTAAACGTCAGACCAGGTGGCTCGCATCCCGCTGATCGGCGGGCATCTTCGAACCGTATGGATGACCGCGTCCGACCAGTCGGTTCACCCTGCGGCAGGCTGTACGTGGTGTTCGGCGAGGAACGCACGCCGTCAGGCCGCTTCGGCCCGTCCGGGCCGATCTCGACCGGCTCGATCCCGGCCGCTTGCAGATGGGCCACCACCTCGATGGCCAGCTCCCGGGTCGGTACACAGATTGCCACCGAGCCGTCGGTGGGCGTACCCCAGTCAGCGAGTTGCCCGGCGATCAGCTCTCGCTCCTGCGCCCAGGTGGCCGCCCCGTGGAAGCGGGGGGCGGCGCCGCGCAGCAGCGACCGGTAGCCGTCCAGATCTTCTTGGCCGCCGTCGAGGTCGTCGTAGGCCTCCCCGCTCATGATCTCCAGGGCGGCGGCGAGGATCTGCCGGGTCGTGCGATAGCTGAGGGTAAGCCGGGAGGACCGGCCACGAATGTTGATGCCCAGGCTGCCCAGCGTCACCCGGTTGTCGTAGATGCGCTGGTGCGTGTCGCCGGCGAGGAACATGTCATCGGGTCCGGCCGACACCATGGCGCGCAACATGCGCCAGTGGGCGGCGCTGAGGTCCTGTGCCTCGTCGACCACGACGTGCTGGTAGCGAGGGCCGGCCAGGGCAGCGGCGCGGACCGCGACCTGGCGCCAGGTGATGAGGCCCTGGGCGGCGAGCCACCGGGCGAACCGTTCGGCCAGGTCCCACACCTGCTCCCGTTCGGGTCGGGTGATGTTGCGTCCTCGAGGCGGCCGGCGGTCCTTGAAGCAGGCGGCGCGCGACGCGAGCGCCTGGCCGAGGATCACTTGTTCCCATTCGGCGGCCAGGAAGTCGGCGTCCCAGACGCTGTCGCCGATCTCGTCGGCCAGGAACTTGCGCCACAGCTGCGGCATCTGACTGTCGTCGATCTTGCGCTGGGGTGCCCGTTCGCCGTTCTCCGCTACGACCTGGGCGGCCAGCCTGTCGATGTTGACCACCTCGACCCGGGCCAGTGCCTCCTCACCACCGAGTGCCAGCAGACGGGTCCGCAGGTCGGCGGCCAGGTTGCGGTTGAACGTCGTCAGCAGGATCGGCTTGCCGGCCCCCGGTGGCAACTGCCGGGCCAGGTGGGTCACCCGGTGCAGCGCCACGATCGTCTTTCCGGTGCCCGGCCCGCCACCGACCCGGGCCGGGCCGCTGTAGCCGCGTTCGACCAGCCGCCGCTGTGTCGGGTGCAGGAAGATCTGCCAGGCTTGGAACGACTCGGACAGCATGAACTTCAGCGCCTCGTCGTCGGTGGCCACCTGGCTGGCGGGCCGTCGCACCGCCGCTTCGAAGTCCTCGACGTCGACCGGCTCGCCCGCCTGGACCGGCGTGGTCGCTGCGGCTGCCGTTCCCCGGTAAGGCAGTGCACCGGATCATGGAGGTGGGCTACCCGAAGCCGGCGGCGTTGGCCGGGCCGGTCGTCAAGCCGACACCATCGATGTCTGGTGTTACCGCAGCGGAACGAGGATTATCGCCGCGTGCATGCGAGGATCGCGGTTGGTGACAACGTGACGCACGAGCTGGCGTCTCTCTACTCGTGGCTTCAACGCGACGACGAGTTCCGCGGCCGGGTCAAGACCGTGACGGCCGACCTGAGACCCGGTGACATGGGCGGTGTCGCGGAGATACTGACCGTGGCACTCAGCAGCGGCGGTGCGGTAGCGGCGCTCGGCGGCACCCTGAATGCCTGGATCGCTGCGCGGCGCACCAAGGTCAGCGTCGAAGTCACGGACGGCGACCGGACCTGCCGCGTCGAGATCGATGCCGCCAACGCCGCCAACGCCGCTGAACTGCTGCAAACGGCGCTCGCGTCTACCGGCGAACCGTGATGGCCACGCGCCTGCCGGATCCCCACAGCTCCAATGTGCTGATCATCGGAGCCGCTCAGTTCGCCAGCGACGCGATCGCCGACCTGCCGTCGGTGGCCAACAACGTCTCCGCTCTGGCCGAAGCACTCACCGATCCCGCCGCAGGGGTGGTCGATTCCGCCCGCTGCCGCCAGCTCATCAACCCGCGCACCCCGGCCGAGGTCGGTGCTGCGCTCGACGAGACCGTCCATGCGGCCGGTGACACCGCGATCGTCTACTACGCCGGGCACGGCCTGCTCACCCCGCGCGGAGCACTGCATCTCGCCGTCGCCGGCACCGACCCGAATCGCGTCGCCTACTCTGCTGTGCCGATCGAATGGCTACGCATGGCCCTGGCCGAAAGCCCGGCGAAGAATCGGATCCTGATACTCGACTGCTGCTTCTCGGGCCACGCGGCAACCGCGATGACGTCGGTTTCCTCGGCATTGACCGCAGCCATCGATATCAGCGGCACCTACACCGTGGCCTCGGCGCCGGCCAACTCGACCTCGATCGCCCCACCCGGCGACCGTCATACAGCATTCACCGGCGAGCTGTTGCGGGTACTCCGCGACGGCATCCCCGGTGCCGGCGATCTGCTCTCGATGCGCGACATCTACACCGCGCTCGTCCGTGGCCTGCACGCCCGCAGCATGCCCCGTCCGCAACACCTCGGCACCGGTCTCGCCGACCACATCTCGCTCGGCCTCAACGCAGCCGACAGCCCCAGACGACCGGCCGCACAGCCCTCGGCGACTTCGCCGGAACAGGCCGCCGCCCGAACGAAGGAACAGAGCAGCACGCCTCCGGCCGACACCGCCGCGCTCGAAAAACAATTCCATCAGGCGCTCGTCGACGGCTACCGCGCCATGAAACGCGACATCAACTACAACGCCACCATCTACATCCGAATGATCTCCACCTCGGGCGGGCTCGGCGCGGCCCGCCAGCTCCTGCACGCCTCGTCGGTCTCCAGCGGATTCACCACCCTCTGGGAGAAGAAACGGCTCGACCTCACCGTCGAAGCGTTTGTCCTGCAAGAGCGCTGGTCAGCGCTGTTCACCGACGAAGAGCTCCAGATCGCCCGTGACCGGCTCGCCGAGTACGGCTATCAGCCCACCGCACAGCCAGGCCGCTGAGACGGCGAAGCCGATGCTCCGGCCGGGTCGTCCTCGCGGAGCACCTCTGGGTGCGCTCTCCAGTAGTTGCTGACCAGTACCGCCAGGGCGGGGACGGCTTCGTCGTATTGTTCCGGCGTCATCTCCACGGTCTCGATCCGCGCGATCCGTACTGGCGTTGTACCCGGCGTCGCGGCGCTCGTGGGTGTGCGTCAGCGTGCAACGGCTGGTCATCGTTGCTCAATTGACCGCTACCGATAGTATCGGCCTGCTTGCGGGGAGGTAGATACTCATGGGGGAACTGGCGGAGCGGCTGAGCCTGCTGGTCGTCGAGGCGGCTTCTCCGGACGGCGATATCTCGGCGACCGCTCGCGGCCCGGGCGATGTACGGATCGGCTTCGCGCCGGGCGCCTACCGGCGTTATCGAGCCGCTGTTCTTGCGCGTCAGGTGGAGGCGTTGGCGACGGCGCTCTGGGTGCGCTACCGCAGGCGTTACCTGGAGATCGTGTCGTCGTGGACGTACCGGGACGAAGAGCCCGAGCCGACCGATGAGGACCGTGACTTCCAACGGCAGCTCGCGGATCTGCAGGTAACCGGCGTGTCGGCGCGCGGCCGGGTGATCGTGCGTAGCCGCGCTCTGGTGTCGTGGCACGTCGAGATCGCCGGGGAGCCGGTAGGGTCGCTGACCGAATCGGAGTTTCTGGCCGAGCTGGGCAGCGCGGTCGCGGCGTTGCTGGCCGACCATCGGGCGAAGGTGACCCTGTTGACGGACGCGGTCTACGACATCGGCCTGCCTCGTGCGATGCGGACTGCTGGATAGGGAGTGTCATGACCGACGACCGGCGCGGGCTGCGCCGCCTGCAGGCAGTCCATTGGCTGCTGATCGGCCTCGTGGTCGTCCTCGTCGCGGCCGGCATCGCCGTCGTCGTCACTCGCGACGACGCGGACCCGGTCGTTGCGGACCCCACCGGCGCACCGGTCGCGAGCGCGTCGGTGGCACCGCGGCTGGACTGTGCACCGCAAATCACGGCGACCTGGGCGGACGCGGGCAAGGCGAAGTACGGGTTCGTGTATCGCAGCCGATGCGACCAGGTCGTCCGGGAACTGCGTTTCCGCGTGACGGTGCTCGACTCGGCGGGCGCGCAGGCACCGGACGGCGAGGAGACCGCGTACGGAGGTGTGCTCTTCCCCGGCGGGGAATTGGCTGCCGCCGGCGGCCTGCACGTCAGCAAGGACCAGAAGATCGGCAGCCTTCGGGTTCAGGTGACCAGCTTCGAGGCCGACCCGTCGGGGGCCTTCTCGGCGTGGGCGCAGACTCAGGTCACCGACCTGACCCGCGGCGCGCCCGACTCGTTCGGACGGTTCGACGTCGGCGGCACCGTCGTGGCGCAGCCGCCGTCCGCCCAGGTCTGCGTCGCCGAGTTCGTGCTCGTCATGCGCGGCGAGAACGGCGAGATCGTCTATGCCGACGTGGATCCGACGACCGGGCAGACGCTGCTGAAGCCGGAGTTCTCCGTCGGTGCGCTGCCGAGCCTCGACTTCGCGCGCACCAAGATCTATGCGCCGCAGACGCCGCGCACCGAGCGGCCGCCACGCGCGGGGATGCCCTGCAACGGCTCGTGACACCGCCGTACGAGGAAGGGGGATGGCGATGGAGGGATGGGAGTTCGCGGCCGAGTTGTCGCAGCTACGGATCGTCGGCCGGGTCGATCTGCCGGCGCTGAGTTCGACCTTCGCCGCGATGAACCGGGCGGTCGCCGGCACTGCCGCCGGTGAGACCGCAGCCTTCCAGGCACCCGGCGGTGGGACCGCGGCGAGTCACGCGGTGTGGGCGGCGTTGCGCGACGACTTCCAGAATGTTCTCGGCACCACGTCCCTGAACATCCTGGATGCCGGTGTCACGGTCGAACACGTGGTGGAGGCCTACCTCGCCACCGACGAGGCCGCCCGCACGAGCCTGGAAGCGGCATGGGCGAACGGGCAGACCCCGAGTCTGCAGGAGGCCGAGGAGAAGTTCGTCCAGAACCCGCCACCCACCGTGGTGATCAAGGACGATGACGGGGCGTATTGATGGCCTTCTCCTATCACAGCCCCGCCGAGCTGCAACAGCTCGGCGAGAAGATCCGCGACAAGGCTGTCCGAGTGACGATGGACCAGGCCGCGTCCTATGCCGCCGCACAGCAGGCGGCGAACAACGACGCGACACGCTCGGACACCGGGCAACTGCCTCAAGTGCAGGGTTACACGACACCGGCGCAGGGCCGTCCGGACGACGAGGGCAACCTCCGGGCGTACGTCGGGCAGGCGTACGCCGAAATCCCGGCGATGTTCGCCGTGTTCGGCCTACCCAACCCCGACGACAGCCGGCCGATGCTCGACGCGCTCTACTCGGTCGCCGCCACCGTCGAGGTCGACCTTCAGCTCACCAGCCGGGACAACAAGATTGCCGCGCCGAGCGCGGTCTCCCCGATCAGCGGCACAGCCTCAGTGGGCGAGGTGGTCGACCTCATCGGCGGGCACATGAAGGAATGGACCGGCGACGCCGCCCTCGCGTTCGAGCTGTATCTCAAGAACAACGTCCGGGCCGCGGCCCTCCACCGGGAGATCGCCCTCTCGCTCGCGCTCAGCTTGGAGGCGCAGCTGGAGATCAACCGCCGGATCAACACCGACATCTGGGAGATCGGCCAGAAGACGTACAAGGCTCTGGACGGTCTGGACGCGTGGTGCCCCGGCGCGAACGCCTCCAAGTCGGTGGCGCTGCTGACCATCTCGGGTGCCATCGCAGCAGTGATCTTCACCGGCGCGACAGCCGGTGCCGGCGGAGCCGCCTTCGCCGCAGCCGTCGGCGTCGAAGGTCTGCAAAGCCTGGCCACGACGCTGTCCAACACCGGCCCCTTGCAGAACAAGAAGGTGGACATCGGCGGCCTCACGGTGCCGCCGATCATCACCGGCATGCAGAACGCCATGACCGAGCTGACCAAGTCGATCGACGCCCAGCAGCAGGAACTGGCGAGCGGCCTCACCACGTTCACGCAGGACGTCCACGCCAACTGGAACCGAATCCTCGTCCCGGGTCCACGCGAGATGAACGACGTCCGCAATGCCGACGGCGCCTCGTTGAAGACGTCGGACAGCTTCCGCGTTCGATGACCTCCGCCAGTCCGAATCTGTGTCCTCGTGAGGCAGACGGTCCAGGACGTCCAGCAGAGCGACGAGTGGGTCGGTGCAAGTCGTCGAGGGCCGCAGTTCGATGACGAGCAGCTGCTGCCGGACAAACTGGACGAGCATCCGGTCAACGGCTGCGGGCCTCGCGCCGCACGCAGCAACGACCGTGACTGCCCGCTCCCCCGCAAGTAATCGGTGCGCTGGCCGCGGCGAGAGCAGCGGTGACGCGGCGACGACGAGACCGACCTCCACGGTGAGCAACCCGGGATGCGGTGGTGGCGGCTCGTCCCCGTCCGCCCCGGCCGGCGCTCAGACACGAGCCGGGCAACTGTGAGAACAACGACGACCACCTGAGCGATCAGCTCGGCTGTGGTTCATGATCGACGCTTCTTCCACATCCGGTAGCCGCCGATAAGTGCGACACGAGGTCGCACGCCTTGAGTAGTCCGTCGATGGGAGGTTTCGACTCGATGTCGAAGACGTGACTTCGGTCAGTGTCCTGGACCGATCCCCGCCTCTGGCGTGCGTGGCTGGTAACGAGTTAGAAATCGGGCAGGATGAGGGTCGAATGGGCCGGTCGTCCTCTCGCGGGTGGCATGGAGTTGAGCGCGCGCAGCCTGTGGTTGCGCTGCTCCAGTTCCTGGGCCGTGGCGGGAAAGAGCGTGGCGCCGCCCTTGCCGGCGAGCCCCTGGTTCGCCGTCACGAAGTTGCGGGTGTCGCGTTCGTAGGCCGCGAAACCGGCGGCGTGGTCCCTGCCGGCCAGGGAACCGGCGAGCATGTACGCGCCGGCCAGCGCCAGACTGGTGCCCTGTCCGGTGAGGAACGACGGCGCGTACGCGGCGTCGCCCACGAGGGCGACCCGACCGCTGGACCAGCGGGGTAGGTGTATCTGGGTGACCCCGTCGAAGTACACGTCGTCCGCGTCGCGCATGGCAGCCAGCATGCCCGGGACCTCCCATCGCGCGTCGGCGAAGGTCGTGGCGATCAGGTCCTGTTGGGCCGCCGGGTTCGTGAACGCGCCGAACGGCGGTTCCGGCTGCGCGAAGGTCAGGAAGGCGTGCACGTCGTCGTTGTCCCCCGCGGCGTACAGTGCCGCGGCCCGGCCCGGGCTGTTCCACATGACGGTCTCCCGGGCGAGCCCGAAGGTGTTGCGCATGGTGAACACGGCGAAGCAATAGCCGAGGTACCGGTGGAACTGCTGTTCGGAGCCGAGGATCAATTCCCGGGTATGCGAGCGCACACCGTCCGCACCGAACACCAAGTCGAACGTACGCCGGTCGCCCCCGCGGAACGTGACGCCGACCTCGGGGCCGGACTGGTCGAGGGTGTCGATGGAGTCGTCGAACAGGAACTCCACGTCGTCGCGGACGGCCGCGTACAGGGCGTCGGTCAGATCCCCTCGCCGCACCTCCAGGTCCCGTCCCTCGACACCGCCGGTGACGGCGTGCGGGTTGAGCGACACCACCTCGCTGCCGTCCCCGTCCAGGAAGGTCAGCCGGCGCAGGTCGATGTGCACGTCCCGCAGCCGGGAGAGGATCCCCATCCGTCGGACGACCTCGAGCGCGGTGCCGCGTACGTCGATGGGATAACCACCGCTGCGAACGGTGCCCGCCTTCTCCACCACCGTCACCGCGTATCCGCACCGGTTCAGCCAGAACGCGAGGGCGGGACCGGCGACGCTGGCCCCCGAGATCAGAACCCGGCGCTTCGGTGTGGCACGGACATTTCTCGTCGCGCGGGTCATGCCTTGGCTCCTTTGTTCATGGTGCGGATGGCGAGCAGGGACAGCGCCGTGACGACGCTCGCGATGACCAGGGCGGTGACGTAGGCCGATTCGGCCGGGACGTCCGATCCGGCCGGGGTGCCGGCGGTGAGGACGGCGCCGCCGATCTGCGCTCCGGTGGCGAAGCCGAGTACCCGGATCACCAGGACCAGGCTCGTGGCGGTGCCGGTGGTGCCCTGATCGATAGAGGTGGCGGTCTTGATGACGAGCGCCGTGATGCAGGCGCCGTTGGCCAGGCTGATCAGCGCCTTGCCGACGATGAGGTGCCAGACCTCGGTGTGCACGAACGCCATGCCGATCAGCGAGGCCGTCATGAGACCGATTCCGGCGGCCACCACGGCGGTCGAGCCGAAGCGCCGCGTTCCGAGCCCGCCCAGCGGCCCGCTGATCGCCGCCATCGCGGCGGCGGGCAACAGATACCGACCGATGTCGGTGGAACTGGCCCCGAAGCCGTATCCGTCGCCGGACTCCGCGAACAACTGCGGGACCAGGTAGATCGACAGCGCGGCGCCCACACAGACCGCGAAGGTGACCACATAGGACCGCCAGATCGCGGGCTTCGCCAGCAACCGCAAATCGAACATCGGCGAAGCGGCACGACGCTCGACGGCTATCCATCCCGTCACGAAGACGGCCAGGAGGGCGACGACGCCGACGAGCAGCAGTGGCTGGGAGCCCATGTCGGGCGCCGTCGCGAGCCCGGCCATGAACGTCAGCACGATGCCACTCAGGAGCGCGACACCCGGCCAGTCGATCCTGGCGTCCGACCGGCGCGGTTGATCGTCCGGCACCGACCGGTGCACAAAGACGGTCGCCACGACGATTCCGAGAGTGGGAATCGCGAACATCCAGTGCCACGACAGCCCTTCCGCGATGGGCCCGGCGATCAGCGTCCCCACCATGCCGCCGCCCACGAAGAACCCGCTGACCATCCCGATGGCCACCGGGGACCGGTCCGCCGGAAGGAGCTTGCGCATCAGGATGAAGGCGAGGGGCATCGCGCCGACCATCGCGCCCTCGAGCACCTGCCCGAGGAGCAGCACCGGCAGGTTCGGCGCCAGCGAGGACACGAGGCCGCCGGCCGAGACCACCACCATCAACCAGATCATGACCCGTTTCCCGCCGTAGCGGTCACCGAGGACGCCGGCGATGGGCGCGGTGAGGGCGCCGGTGATGAGCATCGCGATGCTCAGCAAAGCCCCTTGGGCGGGATCGATCGACAACTCCCGCTGCAGCAGCGGAAGCGTCGGTGACACCACCGATTCCAGGACGCCGGTGGCGCCGGCCAGGATGCTGACGGACCCGACGGCGAACTTCCCGATGCGAATCGGAGGAGCCGGAGGTGCGGTCATGCAGGTAGGAGGAACGAGGCCCATGAGACGTATCTCCTATCAGGGGCGTGCGGCGTCGTCGGCGAAACGCGACACCTGGATGGTTCGCCAGCACGACCGTCGCCGTCATCGGCCTGCCGCGGTGACCTCACCCGCCGCGATCACGGTGGCCCGAGGCGCCTCCTACTGCGCGCGCAGGTGCTGCCCTGGCCGGGCACGCCGTCGCCTACCGCGCCCGCAGTAGATCGTTTGTCGCCCGGCCGCCGGGCTGACTACTGTCGCCTCGTGGGAACTGAAGCGCTGGCCAGCGGCCTTTTCGACGCCGGCAGACATCGTGCCGCCGCCTACTTGAGACGGGTGGCCGACCGGCTGCGCCGGCTCGCCGCCGTGCATCGCACCGCCACCCGCCTGGCCGGAGCCGGCGTCCTCCTTCTCCTCACTGTCCTGATCACCGCAACGCCCAGCCGATCCGCGTTCACAGCCACCGCGATCGTCACCGCTCTCGTGGTCACGGCGAGCTTCGTCGTCATTCTCGCCCTGCGCTGGCCGGCTTGGCTCATCCCCGCCATCGCAACCGCGGGGGTGATCGCCGCAATGCCGTCCGCGGCGACGGACTCCCCCGCTCGCAGCGCCCTGATCGTGGCGATGTTCCTGTACTCGCTGCGCAGCGAGAAGGTCGCGGTCGTCGTCGCCACCACCGCCGTGAGCGTGGCCTCGGTGCTGGCCGGCAGCGTGCTGGCCACTGTGTACGGCCGAATCGAGTTCAACGACGTCGAGGTCGTGCCATGGGTCGTGGCCTCCGCCGCGCTCGGGCAAGCTATTCGGGCCAACCGGGCGCGGCGCACCATGCTCGTGGAACGGGCCCTGCGCGCGGAGGTGGGCCGCGAGAACGAGGCACGCCAACGGGTCCAGGCGGAACGACTCCGCATCGCGCGCGAGTTGCACGACGCGGTCGGCCACCAGGTAGCGCTCATCAACGTGCAGGCAGGCGCCATGACCCTGCTGTTGGACAGACACGACCTCGTCCGGGCCCGCCAGTCCCTGGATCACATTCAGAACGCCAGCGAGGCCGCGCTGGCCGAGCTCAAGCTCACCGTCGGCCTGCTGCGCCAGCCCGGCGAGCACGAGCCCGTCCACCCAGCCGGACGGCTCAGCCGGCTCGACGAGCTGATCACTTCCTTCACCGCCACCGGACTACGGGTCAACTGCGACGTCACCGGCCCAGCCAGGCCCCTGCCCGACGCCGTCGACCTCACCGCCTACCGGCTGATCCAGGAATCCCTTACCAACACCGCCAAACACGCCGCAGGCACCTCCGCATCCATCCGGCTCGAGTTCCCGGCCGGAGGCCCTGGCGCTGACCGTCGAGGACGACGGACCGCCGGCCCGCGCCGCCGCGCAGACGGTGACCGGCCGCGCGGGCGGCCCGATGGGGCACGGCATCATCGGCATGCGGGAGCGGGCCGCCGCACTCGGCGGCCGGCTCTCCGCCGGCCCGCGTCCCGGAGGCGGCTTCCGGGTCACGGCCGAACTGCCCACTCTCGCCGGTGCCACGGCGTGACCGCCGTACGCGTCCTGCTCGCCGACGACCAGGACATCGTCCGCGCCGGCCTACGCCTCATGGTCGACAACGCCCCCGACCTGACGGTCGTCGGCGAAGCCGCAACCGGCGCCCAGGCCGTGCGCATGGCCCGCCAGACCCGCGCCGACGTCGTCCTCATGGACATCCGCATGCCCGAGCTCGATGGGCTCGCCGCCACCCGCTGGATCGCGACCGACCCCGACCTCGCCGGCGTGAAGGTACTGATCCTGACCACCTTCGAGGTCGACGAGTACGTCTTCGAAGCGCTACGCGCCGGCGCCAGCGGATTCCTCGGCAAGAGCGCACGCCCGGAAGCGTTGATCGAGGCGATCCGTACCGTCGCCCGCGGAGAGGCCCTGCTCTCCCCCGCGGCCACCCGCGGGCTCATCGCCCGCTACCTCGCCACGGACGATCGCCGCCCTCCTCCGGCCACGGCCTCCAGGGCTCTCGACGGCCTCACCGAACGGGAACGCGAAATCGTCGGCCTGGTGGCCACCGGCATGTCGAACGCCGAAATCGCCGATCACCTCACGCTCAGCCCGTTCACCGTCAAGACACACGTCAATCACGCCATGACCAAACTCGATGCCCGCGACCGCGCCCAACTCGTCGTCATCGCCTACCAGGCCGGGCTTCCCGGCCCCGCCTGACGCACCCAGCCGGTGTCCGGTAGGCACGTCCGTCGCGCCTGCCTGCCCACTGCCCATGCAGTAATAAAACCGGTTCCCAGGGACGAAGCCGGGCGCGCCTCCGTTCCGGCACTCTTCTCCCGGCAGGCAACAGCAAAGCCAGGAGAGGGCGGAAAATGAGGCTTCGCAGGAGCAATCGGCAAAGGACAGCCGTCCGTCCGGTGACTCCGGTCGGCGACACCGGTCTTGCGGTCGAGCTGCGCGGTGTCCGGCGGCGGTACGGCCGCGGCACCGGCACGGTGCACGCACTCGCGGGGATCGACCTGGCCCTGCCGCGCGCAACGTTCACGGCGGTCATGGGTCCGTCGGGGTCCGGCAAGTCCACTTTCCTTGCAGTGCGCCGCGGGGCTGGACCGGCCGTCGGAGGGTTCCGTGCGCCTCGGTGGTACAGAGATCACGGGGATGAACGAGAACGACCTGACTCGGCCGGCAGCAGTTGCGGGTGACTACCGTGGCCGGCTACCTCCTCCCGCTGTCCCGGATCGGGTTCTTGATCGCAGCGGTCACCGGTATCCTGATGTTCCTGCCCGGCGCGAGCCTCCTGGCGGAACGTGGCAGCGCGCCGTGGAAGCTCGGCCTGTTGGTGGTCGCGGGTCTGAACGTCCTGATCTTCCACCGGCGCACCTACCGCACGGTGTCCGACTGGGACCTGGGCCGACCAGCGCCTGCGCCCGCCCGAACCGCCGCGGTCATCTCCCTGACGGCGTGGACGGGTGTCACAGTCGCGGGCAGCCTCCTGGCCTACACCTGACCCTGGCTCACGCCGGGCCCAACGCCCCGGTTCCTCGCCAAGATGCACCTGCTCGCTCCACCGTCCGCATTGAAGGAGACATCATGCACACACGAACCCTCGGCCAAGGCCTCCAGGTCTCGGCCATCGGCCTGGGCGCCATGGGCATGTCCCAGAGCTACGGACCCAACCCGGGCGACCGCGATGCCATGATCGCCGTCCTGCGCGGGGCGGTCGACCAGGGCGTCACCTTCTTCGACACCGCCGAGGTCTACGGCCCGTACGTCAACGAAGAACTCGTCGGGGAGGCCCTCGCCCCGCTACGCGAGCGGGTCGTGATCGCCACCAAATTCGGGTGGCGCATCGAAGACGGCAAGTCAGTCGGGCTCGACAGCCGGCCCGAGCAGATCAAGCGGGTCGCCGACGCATCGCTGCGCCGGCTGAGGGTGGACACGCTCGACCTGTTCTACCAGCACCGCGTCGACCCCGACGTGCCGATCGAAGACGTCGCCGGCACCGTCGGCGAACTCGTCAAGGCCGGCAAGGTTCGCCACTTCGGCCTCTCGGAAGCCGCGGCCGCCACGATCCGCCGCGCCCACGCCGTGCACCCGGTGACCGCAGTGCAGAGCGAGTACTCGCTGTGGACCCGCGACCCCGAGCCCGAAGTCCTGCCCAGCTGCGCCGAGCTCGGCATCGGGTTCGTGCCGTTCAGCCCGCTCGGCAAGGGATTCCTGACCGGCGCCGTCACCACCACCGACTTCCCCGCCAGCGACATCCGCGCAAGCATTCCACGGTTCGCCGCTGACAACCGCGCCGCCAACCAGGCCCTGGTCGACCACATCACCGGCCTGGCCCGCGCCAAGGACGCCACGAGCGGGCAGGTCGCCCTCGCCTGGCTGCTCGCCCAGTCTCCGGCAATCGTGCCCATCCCCGGCACCCGGCGCCTGGAAAGAATCCAGGAAAACGCCGCCGCGACCCAGGTGCCGCTGTCCGCCGACGACCTCGCCGACCTCAACGCCCTAGCCGACCGCGTCGGGGTGCAGGGCAACCGCTACAACGAACACCACATGTCCCTCGTCGACCGATAAGCACGATCACGGGAGGCCGTGGGCGCGGCTTTCACTGTGCCCCGCCCGTACGCCTTCATCGGTGCCTATCCGATCTACCGGGAAATCGGTGACCGCTCGTATGACCTGCGCGGCCACGCCCATCCGCCGGCCTCGCAGGCATCGCCGTGTTCCCTGTCCGAAACACGGGGTCAGCCGTTACGAGCATCTCGTTCCGTGGTTGGAAGTCTCACCACCTCGAACATCGCGAGCACGTTGGACCTCGACCCGGACCAGTATCGCCGCTGACCGCGTCGTCGGCGAGACCGTTGACCGCGTCGGACGGACCGATTCTCGGCGAAAGGCCGACCCGACATCTCACTGCTATCAAATCATCCTGCTAGTACGGCAGCCGCCATTCGTGATCATGGCTGAAGCCGGCGGGAACGGGGCGGCCACCGCGTGATCCTGAGTCTGTTGTGGACAAACAGTCAAACCTTGCGATGGCCGCTGGTCACAGCCTAAACGCCGCCCGGTGGCGGCAGGTGTCAGCCCCGGTACTCGATCGTTTCGCGGGCCGGTTGTCCCGGGTCGAGACCCGGCGCACTGCGGCCGAGTTCGTCACCGGTCTGCTCGCCGACCTTGAGATAAAGACGAGCTGGCAGCTGGCCGAATATGCCGGGCATGACCGCCCGGACACGATGCACGACTGCTGTACCGGGTGACATGGGACGCCGACGCCGTCCGTGACGACGTCCGGCAGGTCGTGATCGACAAAGGCGTAGCCCGTTAGGGGCCCGCGACACCAGCCCGTCCGAGATAGCTGCCAGGACCCGGCGCCGGGCGGGCGCGGCAACCAACCCGGTTGGTCATCTCTGCTGCCGGTTGGTCCGGAAAACGTGCCGGTAGGTCTGCGGGGAGACCGCCAGGCGCCGCTGGAAGTGCATTCGTAACGCGGCGGACGACCCGAACCCCACCCGCTGGGCGATCGACTCGATCGGAACGTCCGTGGTCTCCAGCAGTTCCTGGGCGCTGCGGATGCGCTCCTGCAGCAGCCAGCGCAGCGGGGTGACCCCGGTCGCCTCCTGGAAGCGGCGGGCGAAGGTGCGCTGGCTCATCGTCGCCTGCCGGGCCAGGTCGGCCACGGTGAGCTGCTGGCCGAGGTGCTGCCGGGCCCAGTCCTGCACCGGGGTGAGGTCGGAGCGCCGGGCAAGACCGGCCGGCGGCTCGACGCGCTGTGCCTGCGCGCCGTCGCGCTGCGGGGGCACGACCATGCGGCGGGCGACCGCGTCGGCCACCCGTACGCCGTGGTCGGCGGCGACCAGGTGCAGGCAGATGTCCACCGCGGCGCCGGTGCCCGCGGACGTGAGCACGTCGCCCTCGTCGACGAAGAGCACCCCACCGTCGACCCGGACCTGTGGGAAGCGGTGCGCGAAGTCGATCACGTTCATCCAGTGTGTGGTGGCCCGCCGGCCGTCGAGCAGGCCGGCCGCTGCCAGCAGGTAGGCGCCGGTGCAGATGGAGACCATCCGCGCGCCGCGCTTGTGTGCCAGGCGGAGAACTTCCAGCAGATGCCCCGGCGGGTCCAGCTGCAGCTGCCGCGCGCAGGCCGGGATGATCACCGTGTCGGCCGCCTCCACCGCGTCCAGGCTCCACGGCACGTCGATGCCCATGCCGGCCGAGCTGCGCAGGCGGCCCGGTGCGGCCGCGCAGAGGCGCAGGTCGTACCACGGGTCGACGAGGTCGGAGCGGTTGATGCCGAAGACTTCGCAGGGCACGGCCAGTTCGAAGATGGGCACCTGGTCGGTCACCGGAATCGCCACGATGTGCGCGGACATGGCGAAAACTTAGCTCTCTTTGGCAGTCGGGCGGCTGTCGGCGACTCGGTCGACCGGAGAAGGTGATCCCATGGCACGAAGCGCGCCCGCCCTCGACGAGGCCGTCCTGGCTTCCCCGGCACGAGGGCTCACTTTCCCGCAGGGCACCGCTCTGTACGTGGGCGCCGTGCTGGGCAGCGGTGCGATCGCGCTGCCGGCCCTGGCCGCCCGGGCCGCCGGCCCGGCGTCGCTGCTCGCCTGGCTCATCCTGGTGATCATGTCGATTCCGCTGGCCGCGACGTTCGCCGCGCTCGGCTCCCGCTTCCCGGACTCCGGCGGCGTCTCGTCCTATGTGCGGCGGGCCTTCGGGGCGAATTGGGCCGGTCTCGTGGGGTGGTGCTTCTACCTGACGGTTCCGCCCGCGATGGCCGCCGCGGCCGTCTTCGGCGGTTCCTATGTGGCCGCCGCGTCGGGTGGCGGCACCACCACCGTCCTGCTCACCGCGGCCGGCCTGATCGCCACCGTGACCGTAGCCAACGTGTTCGGGCTGCGGGTCTCCGGCCGGCTCGCCCTGTTTCTCACTGCGATCCTGGTGTTCCTGCTGCTGACCGCGACGCTGGCCGCCCTGCCCCACGCCGACGCCGGCAACCTGCGCCCGTTCGCCCCGCACGGCTGGACCGCCGTGGCGTCCGCGGCCGCGCTGCTGGTGTGGAGCTTCTCGGGATGGGAGGCGATGACGCACCTGTCCGCCGACTTCCGGCGGCCCGAACGCGACATCGCCCGCACCACCAGCGCCGCGGTGGTCATCGTCGGCGCGCTCTACCTTGCGGTGGCCACGGTCAGCATCCTGGTGCTCGGGCAGGCCGCGGGCGAGTCCGCGGCTCCCCTGGCCGACCTGCTCGCCCTGGGGATCGGCGGCTCGGGCAACGTCCTCGGCGCGGGTCTCGCCCTGCTGCTCACCCTGGGCGTCATGAACACCTACCAGGCCAGCGCCGCCAAGCTCGGGGCTGCCCTCGGCCGCGACTCCGCCCTGCCCCGGTGGCTCGCCCCCGGCAGCGAGTCGGGCGACGTCCCGGTACGCAGTGTGCTTGTCGTGGCAACGCTGGCCGGTCTCGCCCTGCTGGGCGTGGCGGTTCTGCACCACGGCGACCCGGTGCCGCTCGTGCTGCTCACCACGGGCGCGTTCACCACGGTGTACGTTCTCGGCTCGGCCGCCGCGGTGCGGTTGCTGCCGCGCCGGTCGCCCGGCGGGTACGCGGCGGTCGTGTCGCTGGTCGCGTCACTGGCCCTGCTGACCACGACCGGCCGCTATCTGTTGTGGCCGGTGCTGCTCGCGGCGGCCTGCCTGCTCTATCTGCGCCGGACCGGCCGGCGAGCGGCGGAGCGCCCCGACCGCGAGTGACCGGACTGCCGGTCAACTGCCGGTGGAGTGCCTGGAGGCGACTCCGGGCGGGCAATACTGTCGTTGACACCGACACGGGCAGAAGATCTCGGTGGTGAACATGACAGACATCGTCCTCACCCCGGTTGCTGGCCTGACCAGGGGAACTCCGACGGAGATTTCGACGAACCGGATCGCCGAACTCCCGGCCGTCCGCCGGTACATCGAGGCGATCGATTTCACCGCCCTCAAGCACCGTCTGGTCCAGAAACGCGACATCCTGGGCAGCGAGTGGAGCCCGGCGCGGGCGGTGCACGCCGAGCGGTGCTACAAGAACTGGCTGTACCTGCGACGCCGGCACGAGAGTGAGATGCTTCCCGGGCCGGTCGACATCGAGCATTTCTGGCACGGGCACATCCTCGATACCCGGGCGTACTTCGAGCACTGTGACCGGATCTTCGGCTACTACCTGCACCATTTCCCGTACTTCGGCGGACGGGGCAGGCTGGATCGGAGCGAGCTGGCCGCCGCCTGGCGGCGGACCCAGGCGCGCTACCACGCCGAGTTCGGGGAGCACCTTCACGACTTCAGGGAGTGAGCTGCCGCTGGCGCAGGCCACCACGATCGAGTAAAACAGGTCACCGGAGGAAGTCCCGGTGACGAATGGTGGCTATGGTCCAGTTCGGGCAGCTGGTGGCGGCGAATCGCCGGCGGATGGGGCTGACCCAGGAGGACGTCGCGGCGGCCACCGGCCTGAGTGTTCGCAGCATCCGCGACATGGAGAGCGGCCGCGTCTCCCGTCCTCGCCGGTCTACGGTCCGGTTGCTGGCGGAGGCGTTCGAGCTGTCCGCCGTCGACCGGCTGCGGTTCGTCCGCGCGGCCGACCCGGACGCGCCCGAGCCGCTGCGCGAGCGTCCGCATCAGCTGCCGCTCGCCGTTCCGGGCTTCGTCGGCCGCTGTCCCGAGATCGCCCTGCTCGACGCGGACGTGGCCGAGCAGGTGGTTGGGCCCACGGTGACCGTCTTCGCGATCTCCGGGATGCCCGGGGTCGGCAAGACGGCGCTGGCACTGCACTGGGCGCACCGCGTGCGGAACAGGTTCCCCGACGGGCAGCTCTACGTGAACCTGCGCGGTTACGACGAGGGTGACGCCGTCGACCCGGCCGATGCCCTGCGCGGCTTCCTCGAGGCTCTCGGCGTGCCTGACGGCGCGGTGCCGGCCAGCGCCGAGGCCCGGATCGGCCTCTACCGCAGCCTGCTGACCGACCGCCGGATGCTGATCGTGCTGGACAACGCCCGCGATTCGGCGCAGGTGCGGTCGCTGCTGCCCGGCGGCGGCTGCTGCGTGGTCGTGGTGACGAGCCGGGACGAGCTCTCCGGGCTGGTCGCGGCCGAGGGTGCCCAGCCGGTGCGCCTCGACGTCCTCAGCTCCGACGAGTCGGCCCGGCTGTTGGGCAGCCGGCTGGGCGGGGAACGGCTGGCCGCGGAACCCGCCGCGGTCGCCGACATCATCGCGGCGACCGGGCGGCTCCCGCTGGCGTTGTCGATCGTCGCGGCCCGGGCCGCGCTCAACCCGACCTTCCCGCTCGGCACGTTCGCCGCCGGGCTGCGCTCCGACGGGGTGATGCCGGAGGTGCTGACCGACGGCGAGGTCCGCGCCGCGTTCACCTGGTCCTACCTGGCGCTGAGCCCGCCCGCGGCCCGCCTGTTCTGCCTCCTGGGGCTGCATCCAGGGCCGGACCTGACCGCGGACGCGGCCGCGGCGCTGGTAGGTTGCTCGGTCCGCGCGATCACCCCTCGGTTGCGCGAGCTCACCCGCCTGCATCTGCTGCGCGAGCACCTTCCCGGGCGCTACGGCTTCCACGATCTGCTGCGGGCGTACGCGGCCGAGTTGGCCCGCTCCGCTGGGCAGCGGGCGGCGCGGCGACGTCTGTTCGACCACTACCTGCACAGCGCCTTCCCCGCCGCCGTGCTGCTGCAACCGCAATGGCCCGCGATCCACCCGGTACCGCCGTTGCCCTCCGCGGTGCGGCCGGTGGCCGACGATCACGACACGGCCCTCGCCTGGTTCTCGGCGGAACACCGGGTGCTGATCCGGGCGGTGCGGCAGGCCGCGGAGACCGGCTTCGAGGCGTACGCCTGGCAGCTCGCCTGGGCGCTCACCACCTATTTCGCCCCGCGCGGCCTGTGGCAGGACCAGCTGACCGTGCAGCGTGTCGCCCTGGCCGCGACCGAGCGCGCCGGCGAGGTGACCGGGCAGGCGGTGGCGAATCGGCTGCTGGCCCGGGCCGAGACTCGCCTCGGCAACCTCGACGCCGCAGAGGTCTGCACGCGCCGGGCCATCGAGCTGTACGGGCAGCTCGACGACCCGATCGGGCAGGCACAGACGCTGCACAACTACGTCGAACTCTGCTACATGCGCAACCGGATCGACGAAGGTCTGCGGCACGGCCTGGAGGCGATACGGCTGTATCGCCGGGCGGGCAACCGGGCCGGCGAGGCGCGCACGTTGAACGCCATGGGCTGGCTCTACGCCACCAGCGGCGACTATCGCAAGGCGATCGAGAGCTGCACCGAGGCGCTCGCGCAGCAGCGTGTGACCGGCGACGAGAACGGCCAGGCCGCGACGTTGGACAGTCTGGGTTTCGCGTACGGGCGGCTGGGCGAGCACGAGCGTGCGGCCGAGTCGTTCGAACAGGCCGTCGCGCTGTTCCGGGGCTCGGCGGACCGCTACCACGAGGCGGAGACGCTGCTGCGGCTCGGCGAGACCCGCATGGCGACCGGTGATCGAGCCGCCGCCACTGTCGCGTGGCGGCGGGCGGCGCAGATCTTCGACGATCTCGGTGATCCGGCTGCGGAGCAGGCCCGTCGGCAGCTGAAGGAGGCCGAGGAGAAGGCCGGCTAGCCGGCTTCGAGGATCTGATCGAGGTCGGCGTCGCTGAGCGTGGCGGCCCCGCCGAGGAGCAACGTTTCGAGCATGCGTGCCTGCGCAGCCACGGTCTGGTTCTCGAAGAGATCGGGGGCGGCCACCGCGACGCCGAAGGTCTCCGAGAGCCGGAACGACAGCTGCGCGATGGTCAGCGAGTGTCCGCCAAGGTCGAAGATGACGTCCTCGGCGCCTGGCGACGTGCCGAGCAGTTCCCGCCAGAGCTCGGCGACAGCCTCCTGCAGGAAGCCGGCGGGTTCCACCCTGCTCGTCGCGCCCGACCAGGCGAGCACCTCGACGAGAGGCTGGGACGGCGTGTCGCGTGGGGTGGCCGGGACTTCGCGCAGCAGGCCGATCTGGCGTACCGGTCGCTGCGGGTCGGTCAGCACCTCGGCGAGCAGTGCCCAGTAGTCGGCCGCCCACCGCTCGACGGTCGCGCGGTCGGTGATCGCGTCGTCGTAGTCCCACCGGGCGGTGAGGCCGTCACCGTCACGGATCACCTTCACCATCAGGTCGTACTGGGCGTAGCCGCCGGGCAGCGACAGCTGCTCGGCCCGCAGGCCGAGGTAGTCGGTGGCGGTGACCGGCTGGCCGTCCACCGAGAACATCGCCTGCACCAGCGGGGTGGAGCCGGCCTGCCGGGCGGGGCGCAGGTGCGCGACGAGGTGCTCGAACGGCAGGTCCTGGTGGGCGTACGCCGCCACAGTGGACGCGTGCTCGCGGGCGATCAGTTCGGCCGGGCTGCGGTCGGCGTCGACAGCGCCGCGGAGCACGACCATGTTGAGGAAGTAGCCGAGCATCTCCTGCGTCTCCGACCGGGTCCGCCCGCTGAGCGGCGTGCCGACGAGGAAGTCCGCGCTGCCGGTGAGTTTCCAGAGCACCAGCCGGTATACGGTCAGCAGCACCACGAACGGCGTGGTGCGCATCGACCGCGCGGTGGTCTCGAGCGGCCCGGCGAGCCCGGGCGGCGCGACCGAGTCGAGGAAGGCGCCGCCGCGACGGTTCGGGCGTGGATGGTCGAGCGGCAACGACAGCAGGTAGGGCGCCCCGGCCAGGCGTTCGGTCCAGTAGTCGAGCAGGACCTCCCGGCGGGAGCCGTCGAGTACGCCGCGCTGCCAGATCGCCCAGTCCGCGTACTGCACGGTGGGGCGGGGCAACTCGGCCGGCTCACCCTCGGTCACGGCGGCCAGGTAGCGGGCCTCCAGCTCGCGCAGGAAAAGGTCCTGCGACACTCCGTCGGTGATGAGGTGGTGCATGCCGAAGACCACCACGTGGTCGTCCTCGTCGAGACGGTAGACACGGGTGCGCAGCAGGGGCGCCTCGGTGAGCGAGAAGGGCTGGGCCAGGTCGCGGGCGGCCGTCTCCAGACAGGCACCGACCTGCCCGCGGGGGACATCGACGACAAGCAGGTCGGGGGTGACCTCGGCCTCGACCGTCTGCAGCGCGACGCCGTGCTGCAACACCAGACGGGTACGCAGGACGTCGTGCCGGCGGATCAGTCCGGTCACGCCGGTGCGCAGCGCGGTGAGGTCGAGCCGGCCGCGCAGGCGCAGGGCGATGTGGTCGGTCAGGCTGCCGGGTTGGCCGGTCATCAGGTCGGTGAGCCAGATCTGTTCCTGCCCGCTGGAGAGGCGGCTGGGCATGGCCGGGTCGGGCCGGGGGCGGATCCGGTCCGCCCCGGCGCGTTCCAGCAGGCGGCGCGCGGCTTCCCGGCGCCGGTCGGACAGCCCGTCGAGCGGGTTGCGCAACCCGGTGTCCCGGGGGTGCTCTGGCTCGGTCATGCCGCCTCCGTAGGGCTCCTCGGCGTCAGCCGCCGACGTTCTTCAATTCGTCTATCTGGCGCCAGACCTGGGACGCCAGCTGGTACAACCCGCTGCGCTCGCACACGTCGACCGCGCGGCGCAGCACCTCGATCGCCCGGGTGTTGTCACCCGCCTGGCGCAGCGCGTTGCCGTGCCCGAGATAGCCGGACATCAAGTCCAGCCCCACGAGCGGGCTGTCCTCGACGGTCAGCTCCGCATAGCGCCTCAGCGCCGAGTCCAGGTCGCCGACCGCGACCTCGTAGCGGGCACGCAGCAGGGCGACGGTGGCGCTCTCGGCGGGAATGTTGAGCATCCGCGAGGTGGTCTCGGCGTCCTGCAGCCACTGGTTCGCGGTCTCCAGGTCGTCGCCGATGTCCAGCAGCACCGAGGCGGCGGACCGGCAGAACCTCAGCCAGTCGATCAGCGGCATGGTCGGGAAGGCCAGCACGCTGCGCGCCTGGGCGAAGTGCTCGTAGGCCTGCGCGGGCCGGCCCATTTGGGCGTACGCCATGCTGGCCACCCAGTGGGCCCGGCCCACGAAGCCCGGCCAGTTGAGCCGTTGCGCCACGTCGAGCATCTCGGTGATCAGCGGGTCGACCTGCTCGAACTCGCCCGCCTCGCACAGCACCGAGATGATCACACCGAGCAGGCGGACGTGCTCGCTCGTGCCGGTGATGCCCGGGTGGCTGAGCTGGTTGAGCGCGAGGTGCGCAGTGCGCCGGGCGTCGCGTAGCTGGCCGACGTCGCGCTGCACGGCGGCGAGGTCGGTGCGGATCACCACCTGCAGCTCCGGGGTGGTCTGCGTGAGCGGCAGGTCGACCAGTTCCTCGAGCAGCGCGAGCCGCCCGTCGTGGTCGCCCAGGGCGCGCAGCACGTCCTGAAGCTCCAGCCCGATCTCGAGGATCCGCTCCTGGGATCCGTCGGCCTTGGCCGCATCGAGTGCCTGCTGCAGGAATTGCCGCGCCTGCTGATGGTCGCCGACGTCACTGGCGCTGCGCGCGAGCACCTGCGCGAACAGTTGCGTCTTGCGGGGCTCTTCCGGCACGGTCAGTTTCAGGACCTCCTCGCCGAGAAGTTCCTCCAAAGGAGTGTCCATCGTCCGGGCGAGATAGACGACCACGTCCAGTGTCGGCACGCGGGCGCCCGCCTCGAGCAGCGAAATGTAGCTGGGGGTCACGAAATTGCCCGCCAGCTGTCGTTGCGACATGCGCAGCGCGGTACGCCGTGCCTTGAGCCGCTGCCCGAACTCCGGCTGATTCACGGCGCTGTCACCGTGGGCCGGCCACCCGGTTGCCCTCTCAGTCGCCATCTGACAACTCCTGTAATGCGCTTCGCGGTAACTTGAGTCGCGAATCTTCTCACAAGATAGCTGACGATTGTCGGGCCGCGCCGAATTGAATTTGGCAAAATCTGACGCCTGGTCGCGTTCATCCGGCCGTTTCCTCTCGATCGGACGACGTCATTAGCACACGTGTTCTATCACCGAGTTTTGCGGCAATATCGCGAACCTCGCGGCAGGCCGAAAGGATGGCGCCCAGCGAACCCGGGGCGATCATCTGATCCGCGTCGCCGGGCCGGTACATCGCAGCGGGCCGGACGTGCGTCTCGATCAGCAGGCCGTCCACGCCGTAGGCGGCCGCGGCGAGCGCGGCGGCCGGCACCGCCGCGGCATCCCCGGTGCTGTGGCTCGGGTCGAAGATCACCGGTAGGTCGGTGTGCCGCCGCACCGCAGCGATCGCGCCGTAGTCGGGCTGGAAGGCCAGCGACCGGTCGAAGGACACGACACCGCGGGCACAGAGGATAACGTCCGGGTTCCCGCGGCTGACCACGTGCTCCGCGGCTCGCAGCCACTCCGCGACGGTCGCCCGGCTGCCGCGCATGAGCAGCACTGGCCGCCCCGCGCCGCCCAGTTCGGCCAGCAGCGCGGTGTTGGTCATGTGCCGTGGGTCGACGTGCAGGCAGTCGGCGACCGCGGCGACCGGCTCGACATCCCGGGGGTCGGTCACCTCGGTGATCACCGGCAGTCCGCTACGACGACGTAGCTCGGCCAGCTGGGTCAGCCCACGGCGTCGGCGGCCGGGGAAGTGATAGGGGCTGGACCGGGTCTTGAACAGGCTGGCCCGGATCGCGTCGCCGCCCTGCTCGGCGACGAGCCAGCCGGTCGCGACCGCGTCGTCCGGCGACTCCAGCGCGCATGGGCCGGCCGCGCACCACAGCGGCTCGCCGGGGCCGACCCGCGACGCGCCGACCGCGACCGGGCCGCCGACCAGCCGGCTCGTCCGGTCCACCAGCCAGTGGCCGCGGTCGGCGGTGCGGTGCCAGGCCAGGATCAGCGGCGAGTCGACCCGGGTGGCCAGCGCCTCGTCGCCGGCCAGCACCAGGAACGCCCGGCCGGCCAGGCGTACCGGCCAGACCGCCACGTCGTCGTGCACGGCGATCCGCGCCGCCAGCCGGGCGACGGCAGGCGGTGCGGCGGAGGGCGTGATCTCGACAAGCACGGCGGTCTACCGCACCGGGACCCGGTGGGGCACGCGGTCGCGGATGTGCGCGGCCAGCCCCTCGACCGTCGGGTGCTCGAGCGTCGCCCGCAGCGTGACACGGGCTCCCAGACGGCGCAAAAGCCGCTTGGTCAGCCGGTTCGCGGTCAGCGAGTCGCCGCCGAGATGGAAGAAGTTGTCGTCCCGGCCGATCGGGTCGATCTGCAGCAGCTCGGTCCAGATCTCGGCGACCGCACGCTCCAACTCGTCTTGGGGTTCGCGGTAGTCGGGGCGCAGCGCGGTGAAGTCGGGCGCCGGCAGCGCCCGCCGATCGATCTTGCCGTTCGTGGTGACCGGCATGGCGTCCAGCGGGGTGAACGAGGCGGGCACCGCATGGGCGGGCAGGGTGGCCGCCAGGCTCTCGCGCAGGCGCAGCAGGTCGGCACCCGTGGCGACCAGGTAGGCGCACAGCCGGTTCTCGCCGCTCTCGTCGGGCGCCGCGACCACCACCGCCTCGCGCACCCCCGGCAGGGCCAGGAGCGCGGACTCGACCTCGCCGGGGTCCACCCGGAAGCCGCGGATCTTCATCTCGCGGTCCACCCGCCCGCAGTGGTGCAGCCGCCCGGCCGGATCGAAGAAGGCGAGGTCGCCGGTGCGGTAGAGGCGGGCGCCGGCGGACCGGAAAGGGTCCGGGCGGAACCGGTCGGCGGTCTGCCCGCTGTCGCCGAGGTAGCCGCGGGCGAGTTCCGGACCGCCGACGTACATCTCGCCGGTCGTGCCGGGCAACAGCCGCCGCATCGCGCTGTCCAGCACCTCGACGCGGACGCCCGGCCAGACCCGGCCAACCGGCGGCGGGGCGGCCCGTTCCTGCTCGTTCGCGGTCCAGCTGGTCAGCCGGTCGGTCCAGGGCAGCAGGCAGCTGCTGATGCCGTTGGCCTCGGAGGAACCGCAGGCAACGGCGACCTCGAAGGGCCGGTCCGCGGGTGCCCAGCGGCGCACCTTGTCGCTGCCGACGGTGAGCAGGCGCAACGCGGCCCCGGCCGGCCAGCCGGCGAGGTAGAGCTGCTCGGCCATCGGCATGCTGACGAACGACTTGGTGATGCGCTCGGCCACCAGCCAGTCGCGCAGCCGCTCGGGCGAGCCGACGGTCTCCGGCTCGGCGATGTGCACGCTGGCCCCGGTGGACAGATAAGGCCACAGTTCGCCCACCGACACCGACGAGCCGGGCGGTGCCAGCCAGGACGCGCGGTCTGCCGGCTCGATGCAGTGCCCCAGCTGGTGGGTGCCGATCGAGTGGGCCACCGACCGGTGCACGACCGCGACCCGCTTGGGCCGGCCGGTGGACCCGGAAGTGTGCACGACGTACGCGATGTCGTCGGGGTGGATCGGCAGGTCCAGGTCGGCCGGGTCGAGGCGGTGGATCCGCGGCCATTCGGTGTCCACGCCGATCACCGTTGCCGAGGTCGGCGGAACCGCCAGGCCGAGCCGGGCCAGGTTGAGCACGGCGACCGGGCGTACGTCGGCAAGGGTGCCGGCCAACCGGGTCGGCGGATGCGCCGGATCCAGCAGGATCGCCGCGGCCCCGCTCTTGAAGACCGCGAGGAACGAGATCAGCATCTCCGGGCTCCGTTCCAGCAGCAGGGCGACCGTGCGATCCCGGCCCGCGCCGCACTCGCGCAGCGCCCGGGCCAGCTGGTTGGCCCGGGCGTTCAGCTCGCCGTAGGTGAGCCGCTCGCTCGCCCGCCCGCACGCCAGGGCCTGCGGGTGCTGCCGGGCCTGCGCCTCTACCCGCTGGTGCACCAGGGCGGGGTCGTCCGGCCCCGGCGTCGGGGCGCCCACCGCCCGAAGGAAGCCCTCCTCCGCCTCGCCGAGCACGGGGGCCTCCGCGACGGTCCGGGCGGGATCGTCGCGCAGCGCGGCCAGCACCCGACGGAGCGCTCCGGGCAGGTGGTCGAGCAGCGAGGGATGCGCCCAGGACCCGGACAGCGACCAGGTCGCGGCGCGGCCGTCGACGTGCAGCCAGAGCTGCCGGGTGTCGGCGACGAGGTGTCGGCCGAAGCTGATGCCGGCCACTGCCGGGACGTCACCGGGCCCGGCCGCGCGCACCCGGTCGACGACGTCACCGAGGGGGTCGCCGGGGCGAGGGCGGGCCACCACCGCGCGACGACCGTCCGGCGCGTGCACCTCGACCGTTTCCGGGGCATGCGGGCCGCAACGCGCGATCAGCGCGAGCCACGCGGCAGTGATTTCCGTCCAGGCACCCTCGTTCACGGTGCCCGTGCGATTCCATCCAGCCATACATCGCTCCTCAGCTCCGCCGCCTTCACCTCAATATAACTGTAGTCATCACGACTGCGTCAGGTGTTGAGACTGTAGTTATCGATCGTTATGCTTCCCTAGCCGAATGAGGAGAGGTGGAGCAGATGAGCGACGCGGAGATCGACGACGACACGCAGTACACCGTCGTCCGCAACGACGAGGAGCAGTATTCGTTGTGGTGGACCGGGCGGTCTGTTCCGGCGGGCTGGCACGAGGTGGGGTACGTCGGCACGCGCGAGCAGTGTCTGCAGTACATCGAGCAGGTCTGGACCGACATGCGCCCGCGCAGCCTGCGTGAGTACGTCGCCCAGCCGGCCAACCAGGCGTGACGTGACGCTCGGCCGCCACGTCGACGGCGTGCTGTTCGACGTCGACGACACCCTGGTCGACTTCTCCGACGCGACGGCACGCGCCCTGCTGGCACACGTGGGCGCCCTCGGCGCGGGCCAGACGGCGACGGCGGCCGAGCTCATCGCCTGCTGGCGAGCACTGGAGCGCGAGCACTTCCCACGCTTCCTGCGCGGCGAGTGCAGCTTCACCGAGCAGCGCCGCAGCCGGGCCCGCGCCTTCTGCGCCACGTTCGGCCTCACCCTCGGCGCTTCCGACGAGGAGACCGACGCCTGGGTCGGCGCCTACCTCGAGCACTGCGACGCCGCCTTCCGGGCGTATGACGACGCTCGCCCGGCCCTGGACGATCTGCGCCGCGCCGGATACCGGGTCGGCGCGATGAGCAACAGCAACCACCGCTACCAGGATGCGAAGCTGCGTCGCACCGGCCTGCGCGACGCGTTGGAGGTGCTGGTCTGCTGCGACGACGCGGGTGGGCGGGCGAAACCCGACCCGGAGATCTTCCGGACCGCCTGCGCCGCCCTCGGCACGGCCCCGCAGCGGACCCTCTACGTCGGCGACCACGTCGACAACGATGCCCGGGCCGCGGTGCGGGCCGGGCTGCACGGCGTATGGCTGGCCCGGGGCGACGACACCGCGGCGCCGGCCGACGTACCGGTGATCCATGACCTGCGGCTGCTCGCAGGCCTCGTGGAAGGAACATCCCGATGACCGTCACCACCCCGGTTGCCTTCGGCGAACGATGGGCCGCGCTGCGTACTCGTCATGGGCAGCTCTGCCTCGGTGTCGCACCCTCTCCCGCCTGGCTGGGCCGCTGGGGGCTCGGCGACGACGTCGCCGGCGCCCGCGGCTGGTGCCGCATCCTGCTGGACGCGGCCGCCGACCGGGTCGCGGTGTTCAAGGTCCAGGTGCCGTTCTTCCTGCGCTTCGGGGCGGCCGGCAGCGCGCTGCTGCGCGAGTTCCGCGACCGGGCGCAGGAGGCGGGCGCGCTGGTGCTGCTCGACACCAAGCTGTGCGACGCCGACGACACCATGGACAGCTGGGCCGACTTCTACCTCGGCCCGCGCAGCGTGCTCGGCGGCGACGCGATGACCGCCGTGCCGTACATGGGCTTCGGCACGTTCGCGCCGTTGCTGCGGCGCGCGGAGCAGCTGGGCGCGGTGGTCTTCGTGCTGGCCCGCACGTCCAACCACGCGGCCGGCCCGGTGCAGACCGGCCGGGGCGAGGACGGCCGCAGCATCGCGGAGAGCGTTGCCGACGAGATCACCGCGTGGAACGCCACCGCAGGGCACCGGATCGGACCGGCCGGCGCGCTGATCGGCGCCCGGCAGCCCGAGTCGGCCGAGCTGATCCGCCGGTTGCCCCGCTCGCTGCTCGAGGTGCCCGGCCTGGGCCGGGCGGACCGCGCTGACGCCGAGGTGGTCGCGCCGCTGCGGGGCTGCCCGGAGCGGGCGCTGATGACGGTCACCACCGGGGTGCTCCGGCACGGCCCGGACGTGACCGCGCTGCGCCGCTCGGTGGCCGGCTGGCAGGAGACGATCGGCGGGCTACTCGGCTAATGGCCCACGGTGGCGACCGCCGCGTTCGGGTCGGCGAGCATCGCCGTCAGGACGTCCCGGATCTCCTCGAGCAGGCCGGTCGCCGCTTCCCCGGTCCAAAGGTTGGTGTTGAGCTCGACGGCCAGCTCCAACCGGTCGCCGCGCGGCGAGGTGGTGAAGTAGAGGTCGTTGCGCGCCGTCCCGGTCACCCCGAAGCTCCAGTCCGCGCGGCATCCGGTCAGGTCCCACCCGGTCGCCTCAGGCTCGTGCCACTCGGTGCCGACTTGGAAGAGCGGCAAGCGGCCCGGGAGCCGCGGTTGCCCGGCGGCCCGGACCAGCTCGGGGAAGGGCAGGCCCTGATGGGCGTATGCCTCGGTGACCGTCCGTTGCGCGGCCTGCCAGAGCGAGCTCACCGCCTGGTCGCCGCGGCAGTCCAGGCGTAGTACGGCTGTGTTCACGGTGCAGCCGATCAAGCCGGATCCCCCGGGCAGCCGCCGGTTGTCGGTCACCGCCCCGAGCACCCCCTCGTCCTGCCCGGCCCGGCGGCCCAGAACCAGGGCCTGGGCGGTGGCGAGCACGGTGAACGGGCTGACCCGGAACGCCGCGGCGGCGGTGCGCAGCAGGCGGGCCGTACCCGGCTCGGTCAGCAGGCTTCGCTGCGCGCCGTCGAAGGTGATCGAGCTCGGTCGGACCAGCGGGGTCGGCACGTCGAACACGGGCAGGTCGCGCAGCTGACGGCTCCAGTAGTCGCGGAGCGCCTCCGGCTCCGGTCCGGCCGCCCACTGCATCTCCCAGCGCGCATAGTCGCCCCAGCTCATCGGAAGGTGCGGCAACCGTGGTTCGCCGCCGACGACCACGGCGTTGTAGGCGGCGCTCAGGTCGCGGCTGAACACCTCGAAGCTGACGCCGTCCATCACCATGTGGTGCACCGTCAGCAGCAACAGATGCGCGGCCCGGTCGTGCCCGGGCACCAGGGTGGCGCGCAGCCCGGGCTCGGTGGCCAGGTCGAACGGGCGCAACACCTGACGCAGGGCCAGTCGGTCGATCTCGGCGGCCCTCTCGGCGGACGGCAGCCCGTCGAGGTTCACCGTCTCCAGCCGGGGCCCGGTGGACCCGGGGTACTGCACCGGACGGTCCACCTCGAACCGGATCAGGGTACGCAGCGCATCGTGCCGCTCCACCACGGCGGCGAAGGCACGGCGCAACGCTCCGATGTCGAGCGGGCCGTCGATGCGAACCCGGATCGGGCTGTGGTAGGTCGGTCTGCTGGGCGCGAGGCGGTCCAGCACCCAGATCTGCGACTGGGCAGCGGTCAGCGGGGCGCCCGCGGCCGGGTCGGCCGCGACCGGCGCCGGCGGGGCCTCAGTGGTCCGCCGGGCCGGGCCGGGGCGGGCCAGGCGCAGGGCCAGCTCGCGCGGGGTCGGGCACTCGAACAGCCAGCGCAGCGGCACCGGGCGGCCCAGCCGGTGGCGCAGCTCGTCGGTGGTGCGGGCGGCGAGCATCGAGTGGCCGCCGAGCGCGAAGAAGTCGTCGTCGGGGTCCACCTCGGACCGGTCGATCACCGTGGCCCAGACCTCGCGGACCAGGGCGAGCAGGTCGTCGCCCGGGTCGTCGGCGGCAGCCCCGATGATCTCGTCCGGCACGCAGTAGCGCGGGAGGCGGGCCTGCAGGAACGCGCTCAGTTCTGCGACTTCCGGCGGGAGTGGTCCGGCCGGGACGACCCGCGCGGTGACCGGACCCGCGGGACCGGCGGTGGTGACGGTCGCCGCGCGAACCCCGGGGTGCACCGACAGCGCGGCGGCGACCTCGTCGAGCGGGACGGTGAGCCCGCCGATCGCCGGCAGGCGCTCGGCCGGCCCGAGGTTCGTGACGACCCCGTCGGGCTCGTAGCGGCCCAACTCCGCCGGGCCGGCGGGCAGCGTGGTGCCGTCGGTGGTACACAGGCGGTCACCGTCCAGGCGTACATGGCGCGGGTTGACGGTGACGAGCCGGCCACGAACGCCGGTCGGGGCGACCAGATCGCCGTCGGTGAGTACGACCTCGCGGGCGGAGGACGGCGCCCCGAGCGGCGGGACCTCGAAGATGACCCGGGCGCGCTCGGCGACCGTGAGCATCGGGATCGCGGCCAGCGGCAGGTGCTCGTCCTCGAGCACCGCGGCCACCACGTTGCGCAGGTGCTCGAACAGGCCCTGGACGAAGCCGGGCGGCAGCAGCACGTCGTCGTGCTCGACCCAGAAGGTGATCGCGCCCGGGTCGGTTTGCGCCTCGACCACCAGGTCGAAGCGGGACCGGCCGCGGGGAACATGCTTCTGGGTGACGGTCAGCCCGGCGCCGGTGATCGTCGTCGCGGCGGTCTCGGCGTGCGAGAAGGTCAGCTGGACGAGCGGGCTCAGGCTGCGGTCCCGGTTCGCCCCGACCGCGTCCACCAACCGCGCGAACGGCAGCCGGTCGTGGTCAAGCGCGTCCAGGCTGACCTCCATCACCTGGCGCAGGAAGCCGGCGAAGGTCTGCTCCGGCGCGGGTCGCAGGCGCAACGGCAGGGTGTTGGCGAAGAAGCCGATCAGCGGTTCGTACTGCTCGTCCGGGCGACCGGTGTTCGCGGTGCCGATCAGGAAGTCGTCGCGCCCGGTGTAGCGGTGCACGACCACGGCGAACGCGGTCAGCAGCACGGCCGCGGGCGTGCTGCGGGTGCGGACGGCGAAGGCACGCAGCTTCGGCGCGAGGGCCGGGGGGAGGTCGATCCGGGTACGCCGGCCGGTCGCTGCCTTGACCCGCGGGCGGATCACCGACGGTCCGAGGTGGACCGCCGTGGTCACGCCCGCGAGCTGCTCGCGCCAGTACGCCTCCTCCTCGGCGAGCGAGCCGTCCCCGGCCTCCGCCCGCTGCTCGCGGGCGAAGTCGCTGTACTGCGCCGGCAGCTCCGGCCAGCTCACCGGCCGCCCCGCGACGATGTCGCCGTAGGCGCCGAGCAACTCGTTGAGCAGTACTCGCAGCGACCACCCGTCGGCGATCATGTGGTGGGTGGCGAGCACGAGCACGTGCTCGGCCGCGTCGTGGCGCAGCATCGCCGCGCGCAGCAGCGGCCCGGTGGACAGGTCGTACGGCGGGTCCGCGACCGAGGCGACGATGCCGGCGACCATAGCGTCGCGCTCGGCCGGCTCGACCGTACCTAGGTCGACCGGCTCGCCCAGGGCGAGGCGCAGGTGCGGCAGCGGCCGGCAGACCGCCACCTGGTCGGCGACGTGGAAGGTGGACCGCAGCACCTCGTGGCGTGCGACCACTCCGTCGAGCGCCTCCTGCAACGCGTCCAGCCGCAGCGGGCCGCGGATGCGCAGCACCCAGACCTCGTTGTAGGTGCCGGGCGCGAGCTTCTCCAGCAGCCAGAGCTGTTCCTGCGGGAAGGACAGCGGCAGGCCCGCCGTGACCGGGCCGGCGGTCACCCCTCCCCCACCGGGCGCCGGGCGATGAACCGGGTCACCGAGTGGTTGTGCGGGATCGGCTGGTCCGCGTGCGACGAGGTGATGTCGTCGTCATGCACCTCGACCAGCTGCCACGGCTGCGGGTAGAGCGCCACCAGGGTGGTGTGCGGCAGCACACAGCGCGGCGGGTTCACATGGTTCTCGAGTTCCTGGTGCCGGTCGTTGAACGAGCAGACGACGTGGAAGCCGCCCGGGCGGGTGGCCCGCCGAAGCCGGTCCACCGCCTCGCGCACCCGGTCGAGCCCGGTCAGCCAGTGCGCCACGCTGTCGAAGACGACGATGTCGTACGCCTCAGCCGGCGGCTCCTCGAGTAGCAAGTCGGCTCGCCGCCAGGTGATGCCCGGCTCGTCCGGCCAGGCCGCGGCGGCGTTGCGCAGGGCCAGTTCGGAAACGTCGGTGGCGTCCACGAGCGCGCCCTGCCGGGCCAGGTGGACCGCGTTGCGGCCCTCCCCGCAGCCGGCGTCGAGCACCCGCGCGCCGGCTAGGTCGGTGAGCTCGGCGAGGCGGGCGACCAGCGGCTCCGGGTCTGTTCCCCACAGACACGGGCTCATCGCGTAGCCGCGGTCGCAGCCCCCGTCGGACGATGGCCGCACCGTGGGGCGGCTCACGACGCCACCCGCTCGGCGTCCTCGACCGTGCGCAGCCGCGGGATGGGCGACGCGATCAGCCAGACCAGCGACAGCGGGATGCCCACCGCGGTGACCACCAGGGTCGCCCGCAGGCCGATCCCGTCGCCGAGCAGACCCGCGATGAGCGCGGCGATCGGCACCAGGCCGCCGATCAGGAACCGGAAGCTGGCGTTGACCCGGCCCAGGATGTTCTGCGGGACGATCAGCTGCCGGAGCGTCATCTCGGCGATGTTGGAGCCGACGATGCCGAAGCCGACGATGAAGTGGATGACACCGAAGAGGATGCCGGCGACCAGCGGCGGGCCGTCTACGACCGGGATGGCCATGATCGGTACGACCGCGAGGATGTACACGAAGATCAGCAGCCGGCCGTAGCCCAGCTTGCCGAGCAGCGTGCCCAGGGACATCGCGCCGAGTAGGCCACCGACACCGAACGCCGCGAAGATGGCGCCGAGCGCGGCCGGGCTGAGGTTGAACTCGCGGGTCGCGTACAGGACGAAAAGCGTGAGCATGAGCACCGAGAAGAAGTTGAACGTGGCGCTGTTGCCCGCCAGGGCACGGATGACCGGGTGCCGCAGGGTGATCTTCAGGCCCGCGCCGATGTCGGCGAAGACGCCGCGCCAGCCGCGGCCGAGGTCCTCGGGGGCGCGCTCGATCGGCGGCTCCTTCTTCCGCACGGCCATGATGCTGACTGCGGAGACCAGGAAGGACACCGCGTCGACGGCGAGCGCGAACGGCGCCCGCATCAACTGCACGAGCACACCCGCGAGACCCGGGCCGGTGATCTGGGAGAGCGAGTCGGTCGCCTGCAGGCGGCTGTTGCCGGCCATCAGCTGCTCGCGGGAGACGATGCCGGGCAGATACGAACGGTAGGCCAGGTCGAAGATGACCGAAAGACAGCCGATGCCGAAGGCCGCGACGTAGAGCGCGATCATGGTCAGCGAGTCGAGGAAGGCGAGCACCGGGATCATGCCGATCAGCAAGAACCGGCCCAGGTCGGCGGTCACCATCAGCGGGCGCCGGCGCATCCGATCGACCAGCACGCCGAAGAACAGCATCGGACCGAGGAACGCGAGCTCCCGCAGCATCGACATGATGCCGAGCTGGGTCGCGCTGGCCTGCAGATAGATGATCGCGGTCAGCGGCAGGGCCAGCGTGGTGATCTCGCTGCCGAACGCCGAGATCGCCTGGCCCAGCCAGAGCTTGTTGAAGTCGCCGTGCCGGGCGAGCGACGGCGAGGGCGGCTCGTCGGGCTCCGGTTCGGTGGCGCCGTCGTGCACGGACGTGTCGGTGCTCATGTGGGCTCCTCAGTCAGTTGATGAGACGCGTTGCGGTGGCGGCCGTCCACGGGTCGGCTCCGGGTGCGGGCCCGCCACCGTGGCGGGCCAGGGCGAGGCCCGCGGCCTCGGGGGTGTCGGCCGCGACGGTCAGCCGCGAGGTGGCGAAGACCCCCGTCCGTGGGTCGTTGAACGGCTCGCCGTCGTAGGGTGCCTCGGCGGCGTACGCGATCGCGGGGACGTCGGCGAGCCGGTAGTCGTGGTGCAGGGAGAACACCGGGACCCCGGTGGCCATGGCGACGAGCCGCAGCGTCCCGCAGATCCGCGGGTTGACCTCGAGCACCAGACCCTCGCCGTCCGGGGTGAGCAGGAACTCGACCTCCAGGTGCCCGCGGACGTCGGCGGCCTCCGCGATGGCCGCGGAGGTCCGCCGAAGCCACGCCTCCTGGGCCGGGTCGAGGCCCGGGGCCGGGCACAGCCGCTGCCGTCGCCAGGGCGGGACCAGCCGGGGCGAGGTCGAGCCCTTCCAGACCGGCGGGAAGGTCACGCAGCGTCCCGGCATCCGGTGCACCACCACGGAGAACTCGACGCCGTCGAGGTACTGCTCGCCGAACACGTCGCCGCCGACCGGCTCGGTGCCGGTCAGCCGGATGCCCCGGCTCTGCGTGCTGTTGCGGCCCTTGACCACCATCGGGTCGCCCGGGCCGCCGGCGAGCGTGCCCTCCGCGCCGTAACGCCAGGGCGCGGTGGCGAAGCCGTGCCGGTCGAAGAACCGCTTCATCGCCACCTTGTCGGTGCCCAGCAGCGCGGCCACCGCCGACTGCACCACCACGGGATGCCCGTCGGCGGCGAGGGTGCGAGCCAGCTCCCGGTCGCGGATCAGGGTGTCGTGGCTGGACAGGAAGACCGCGACCGGCCGCCGGTGCCCGGCCAGCGCGGCCCGGATGGCCGGCAGGTCGGCCTCGGCCCGTTCGCCGATCAGCAGATGCCGGTCGTCAGCCCGGCCGTCGGTGAAGTAGGGGAACCAGCTCGCCAGGCTGTCCGGCGCGACCAGGTAGAGCGTCGAGGCGGTCATGCCGCACCGCCGGCGTCGGCGAGCGCGTGCCCGATCGCCTCCCGGTAGCCGGCCAGGAAGGCGTCGCACGGCTGGTTGAGGAAGGTGCCGGGCAGGCTCACCCAGCGGTCGTGCAGGGCAGCGCTGACCGGGAGGTCCTCGGGGCGGTAGGAGAAATATTCGCGCAGCACAGGTTCGGGGTAGAGCGACCAGGTGGGCGGACGGGCGCCGGTGAAGACGGATGTGCGGTGCAGCGGGCCGGTCATCGGCACCCGGGCACGCACGCCGTGCTGCTGCAGCCGGCGGATCAGCTCGTCGCGATCGAAGCCGGCGGTGTCCGGGTCGACCTCGACGACGATGTCGTACCAGCCGCCCATCGTGTGCCCCGCGGCGGGCGCGGAGACCTCGATGCCGGGCCACCCGGCGAAGGCGGACAGCAGGCGGCCGGCATTGTCCCGTTTGACGCGCACGAGTTCCGCGAGCTGTCGCATGTGCCCCGCGGCCAGCACCGCCGCGATCGGGCTGATCCGTAGGTTGCCTCCGAGCCCCACGTCGGCGAGTGGGCGCAGATCGGGCAGCCTTACGGTGGCCTCGCTGCGCTGCCGGAACGCGGTAAGCAGGCAGGCCAGCTCGTGGTGGCGGGTCTGCCGGGTGGCCAGGATGCCGCCCATGCCGCCGGAGATCAGCTTGAGCCCGCCGATGCTGAACACCGCGGCGTCACCCCAGCTGCCCACCGGACGTCCGTCCACGGTGGAGCCGTGCGCGTGCGAGCAGTCCTCCACGACCAGCAGGCCGTGCCGACGCGCCAGCGCCATGATCTCGTCCATCGGGGCGGGGTGGCCGAAGAGGTGGGTGACCGCGACGGCCCGGGTGCGCGGGGTGATCCGCTCGGTCAGGGTGCGCGCGGTGACTGTGCCGGACGGTCCCGCGCTGTCGCAGAGCACCGGAGCCGCGCCGAGCAGGAAGAGCGGGGACGCGGTGGCCAGGAACGTCAGCGACGGCACCAACACCTCGTCGCCGGGGCCGAGGCCGAGCGCGTAGTAGGCCGCCAGCAGCGCGCTGGTGCCCGAGTTGACGGCGAGCGCGTGCCGGCCGCCGAGGTGGTCGGCGAAGAGGCCCTCGATCTCGCGGATCTCCGGGCCGTGCCGGTAGTCGAAGGTCCGGCCGCGCCGGACCAGCTCGGTGACCCGGGCGACCGATTCCTCGTCGTGCACCGGCCATTCCGCCGGGTGCTCGATGACCGTGGTAGCCGGGCTGGGGGCGGTCATCTGTGCGCTCCGTCCAGCACGGCGCAGAGGTCGCTGTCGACGATGTCGAGCACCTCGCCCACCTTCTCGTGGACGAAGAAATGCCCACCGTCGAGCACAGTGACGTCACAACCGGCGGCGGTCTCCCGCGCCCAGGCTCGCGCCCGCTCGGGGGTCGCATATTCGTCGGCCGTGCCGGCGAACGCCCGGATCCCGATGGGTAGCGGCTGGTCGAGCCGGTAGGTCCAGGTGGCGCCCACCGTGAGGTCGGCCCGGATGGTGGGCAGCATGAGGCGCATCAGGTCGGGGCTGGCGAGCACCTCGGGCGGGGTGCCGCCCAGCCCGGTGAGCCAGGCCAGCAGCTCGTCGTCGGACTGACGCCAGGCCGTCTCGGGCACCTGCAGCCAGGGCGCCGGGCTGGCCGAGGCAAAAAGGCGGACCGGCAGGCGGTCGCCGGCCCCCTGCAGCCGCTTCGTGAGCGCGAAAGCGATGCGCGCGCCCATGCTGTGTCCGAAGAACGCGAACGGGCGGTCGTCGAGGTGCGCGGCGAGCCCGTTGCGCAGCGCGTCGACCAGCCGGTCCATCGCGTCGATCGGGCGCTCCCCGAGCCGGTTCTCCCGGCCGGGCAGCTGCACCGCCGCGACCTCCGCGCCGGCCAGTCGTGGCGCCCACTGCCGGAAGGCGGATGCTCCGCCCCCGGCATAGGGAAAGCAGAACAGTTTGATCGGGGCCTCGGGTCGGGGCGCGGGGTGACTCACCCACCGGTCCATGCCATTGCTCCTCACGCGTTGACAGCGAAGTTACCAGAGTCAACGACAACAGTCATCACTCTGATGCGTGCTGGTCACGATCGCCCTGCATCTCCAGCAGCGGCCACGTTCCGTCGTGCGCCGTGCGGCCGTGGCTGGTGCGGATGTTGTCGACGATCAGCAGATCTCCGGGGGTCCACCGCTGCCGGACGGTGTACGCGTCCACCACGGCCTGCAGGTGCGCCCACTCCGGCTGCGCGATCGGCGTGCCGTCCCCGAAGAAGGTGTTGAACGGCAGACCCTCCGGGCCGTAGGCGCCGAGCAGCACCTCCCGCTCCTCGTCGCGCAGACTCCATTGGCTGAGGAAGCAGATCAGGTTGAACCAGCACGGCACCCCGGTCAGCGGGTGCGTTCGGAACGCGGGCCGCCGCTGCCGGGTGTGCAGCGTGGCGCCTGCCCACGAGGCGGTAACACCGGCGGCAGCGCAGTGCGCGACCACCTCTGCGGGATCGGTCACCCCGAGCGCTTCGGTCCAGCGCATCCCGACGTACGGCCGGTAGTTGCGGACCAGCATCCAACCCTGCTCGGCCAGGCGGTCGCGAATCGGGGTGTCCAGCTCCCGCCAGACGGCCGCGCCGTCGGCAAGCAGCGTGGCCCCGTCCGTGCCGGCTCCCTCCGGCATCGCGAGCAGCAGCGTGCGTGGGAAGACCGACGCGTGCGCCTGCTCGTTGTGCGGGCACATGTCGCGCTCGGCGGGCCACACCGGGGCCGCGGCGACCCGTCCCGCCCCGTCGGGGCGGGCGGCGAACGGCTCCAGGCGCGGGCAACCGGCCGCGAAGAGGGCGTCCCCGGCCGCGGCCACGTCGTCGGCCGAGCGCACCGCCGCCCCGCTCAGGCGCACCACGCCGTCGGCGACCAGCCGGTCACGGATATCCGGCAGGTACGCTTGGATCCACGCCGCGGGGTCCGCGCCCACAGCGACCGTCACGGCCGTCATCGGGCCAGCACCCGGGCGACCACGCCGATCGCCCGGTCCACTTCGGCCGCGCCGATCCCGTGATGAGTCACCGCACGCACGCGGTCGTGCCCGAAGCCCGCCACCGCCAGGCCCTGCTCCCCCACCTCGTCGACGAACCGCTGCCACCCCATCCGCTCCGGGGCGATCCGGAACAGCACGATGTTGGTCTCGACCGTCTCAAGCCCGATCAGCACGCCGGGGATGTCCGCGAGACCCTCGGCCAGGCGGCGGGCATGTTCGTGGTCCTCGGCGAGCCGGTCGGTCATCGTGGTGAGCGCGAGCCGGCCCGCGGCCGCCAGCACCCCGGCCTGGCGCATCCCGCCGCCCAGCATCTTTCGGAGGCGCCGGGCCCGGACCAGCACGTCGTGCGACCCGGCGAGGATCGACCCGACCGGGGCGCCCAGTCCTTTGGAGAGGCAGAACTGCACGGTGTCCGCGACCGCGGCGATGTCGGCGGCGCTGCGGCCACTCGCCACCGCCGCGTTGAACAGCCGCGCACCATCCAGGTGCAGCGCGACCCGCCGGGCGTCGGCGAAGTGGCGGAGTTCGTCGAGGTAGTCCTTGGCCAGCACCCGGCCGCCGCACCGGTTGTGGGTGTTCTCCACGCAGACCACCGCGGGTAGGGCGAACTGTGGATCCTCCGGCTCGTCCGGAAACTCAGCGTCGAGGTCGGCCAGGGCCAGCTCCCCGTTCGGGCGGGTGGCGACCGGCGCGTAGACGACACCGCCACAGACCGCGGCGCCGCCCGCCTCGTAGAGGTAAATGTCCGACTCGTTGCCGACCACCGCCTTGGTGCCGCGTGGGGCCTGCGCCAGCAGCGCGCAGAGGTTGGCCATCGTGCCGCTCGGCATGAGGCAGGCGCTCTCCTTGCCGACCAGGGCGGCGGCCTCCTCCTCGAGCCGGCGCACGGTCGGGTCCTCGCCGTAGACGTCGTCGCCGAGCTCGGCCGAGGCCATTGCGGTGATCATCGCGGCGGTCGGCAGGGTGAACGTGTCGCTGCGCATCTCGATCATGCGGCCACCGCCTCGGCGGGCGCGGCGGCGGGCTCCACCACGACCTGGATGCGGCGTACGGCCTCATCCAGAGCGGCGCGCACCTCGGCCGGGCCGGCACCGTCCGCGATCACGTGGCCGAGCCGTCCGTAGGCATCGCGGGGTGGGCTGACGGCGCTGCCCGGCGCGCGGCCGACCCGCACCGCGCGGACACCCGGGACCTGTTCTGCCTCCGCGGTCCCCGTCACCGCGGTGAGGCGGCCTGTCCGGTCGGCGGTGAGCACCGCGACGCCCGCGCTGCGGACCGCGGTCGCGGGCGGGTCGGCGGGCAGGCCCACGCTGGCCCGGATCTGCTCACGTACCAGGTTGGTGCCGGAGGCGAGGCGGATCAGCTCGGGGATCATGCCACCGGCCGGGCGCGGATTGATCTCGATGACGACCGGGGTCATCCCGGCGAGCCGGATCTCGATGTGCGCCACGCCCCGCCGCAGGCCGGCCGCTTCCAGAGCGCGGACCGCGGCGGAGGCCACCAGGTCGGCACGCTCGGTGTCGAGCGGCGCGGGGAAGAGATGGCCGGTCTCGACGAAGTACGGAGCGTGTCCCACATGCTTCTCGGTGATCCCGACGACCCGGATCCCGGAGTCGTCGGCCAGCGTCTCGACGCTCCACTCCGGACCATCGACGTACTCCTCGACCAGCACCACCGGGTCGACGTGCTGACCTCGCACGTTGCGGGTGATCGCGAGCAGCTCGGTCGCCTGCCGCGCCGCGTCCTCCGTCCGGGCGCAGAGCCGCACCCCGTGCGAGCCGGAGTCGGTGGCCGGCTTCACCACGCAGGGCAGCCCTACCCGGGACACCGCGGCGTTGACCTCGCGAGGGTCGCGCACGACCGCATACCGGGGTTGAGGCAGCCCGGCCCGGGTGAGCGTCGCGCGGGTACGCGTCTTGTCCCGGCAGGTGGCGACCGCCTCGATCGCGTCGCCGGGCAGGTGGAGGCAGCGGGCCAGGGCGGCGACGGTCTCCAGATAGAAGTCGCTGGTGGTGGTGATGCCCGTGGGAGCCGAACCGCGGAACCGGGCGCGGATCGTGGCGCGCAGCGCATCCACACTGCCGGTGTCGCAGACCTGGACCTCGCCGGGCGCGTCAGCCAGCCCCGCGTAGCGGCCCGCGTCAGCGGTCAGCAGCACCGGTGACAGCCCGAGCGCGGCGGCCTCGTGCATCGCCAGCACCCCGGTCCCGCTCGTGTTGGCCTCGACGAACACCACGTACCGGCGGGGCTCGCCGCGCACCGGCGCATACGCCCAGGAGGACACCGGGGTGCCGTACGTGACCTCGTCCGGCTCGTCCGCCAGCGGCAGGTCGTCCAGACCCCTAGCGGCCCACCAGGCGTCGTCGTAGATGGTGGTGGCGTAACGGTCGCCACGGTCGGGCAGGATGCCGACCACGTGCGTCTCCGGGCCCAGCCGGCTCCCCGCCCAGCGCATCACGTGATAGACCGAGCCGGCCGAGTTGCCCGCGAAGATCTGCTGCTCGCGGGCGAGCCGGCGGGTCGCGTGGAACGCCTCCCGGTCGTTGAGCCAGTGCACCTCCTGGATCTGCGCCATGTCCAGGTTCTCCGGGTGCAGGCTGTTGCCCAGACCGCTCTGCAGCCGTCGCGGCACGTCCGGCTGGCCGAACAGGGCGCTCCCCACGCAGTCCACGGCGATCACCCGCAGGCCCGGGTGCCGCACCCGCAGAGCCCGAGCGGTGCCGCACAACGACCCGCCGCTGCCGACCGAGCCAACCAGCACGTCGATGCGCGGCAGGTCGGCGGTCAGCTCACCGGCGAGGGCCTCGTACGCCAAGGGGTTCTGGGGGTTGGTGTACTGCCGCGGCCAGAAGGCGCCGGGCAGGTCGGTGCGCAGCTTCTCGAGCAGGTCGAGCCGGGCGCTCTGCCAGCCGTGCGTGCCCATCGCCTCGACGACGTGCACCGTGCAGCCGAGGGCGCGCAGCTTGGCGAGGGTGGTGGTGTCGATCCGCGGATCGGTGACGATGTGCACCGGGTGCCCGAGGGTTGCGCCGACCAGCGCGAGCCCGAGCGCCATGGTGCCGGACGAGCTCTCCACGATCGGGTCGCCCGGGCGCAGCAGGCCGGCCGCCCGCGCCTGCAGCACGACCCGCTTGGCCACCCGGTCCTTCATCGCGAACAGATTCTGCAGCTCCAGCTTGGCGTGCAGGTGCGCCTCGGCACGACCGGTCCGGAGCCGGACCAGCGGCGTGTGCCCGATGGCATCAAGGACGGAGTCGAATCGCACGCGACCTCCTAGGTCGGGTTGACGCTGAGGGAGTGGTAGAGCAGGACCTGGTCGCCGAGCGCGGCACAGCGGCGGACGGCGAGGTCGAGGCGGCGCTCGTAGCCGGGCGCCTGATGCGGCAGCAGGATCCCGATCGCGGTGCCGCTGTGCGCCACCGCGAGACCGATCCCGCCCACCTCGGCGCAGACCGCGGCCATCGCGGTCAGCGTCCGCTTCGGACGCAGAGCCTGGTTGAGGTACGCGCTGCGGGTCGCGACCCGGCCGAGGGCGACCAGATCGTTCATCGGCACCGCGGCTTCCAGGTCGCCCAGGAGCCGGGCGTACTCCGCCCGGACGTCAGCGGTGAACGGCTTGGGAATGCGGTTGAAGGCGATGGTGTCGACCGTGCCACCCTCGTCGACGCCGACGATGGTGAGCGGGGGCAGCGGGCCGAGCCGGGCGCGCAGCCGGACCACCCGGTGCTCGAACGCGACCACCTCGGGATACATCACCCCGTCGGTGGGCTCGATGTCGCGCAGGAACCGCTCGATGTCGCCGCCGGTCAGGCGTACACCGATCGCGTTGGCGACCGCCCGGGCGGTCGCCACCAGATCGGCTGACGAGCTGGCCAGGCCCTTGCCCTCCGGGATCGTCCCGCTGAGCGTGAGCCGCCCACCCACCCGTACGTCGTAGGCCTCAAGCATCGCGGTGACCAGCTGGTGCGCCTTGGTCTTGTGTGCCGGCCGCACCTCGACGGCCGGCGCCGCGCGGGTCTCGAAGCTGGCCGTGGCCCACCGCGCGATCGGCAATGTGACCAAGAAGTCCACCCCGTCGGGCAGGACACCCTGGAGCAGCTCACCGAACGTGCCGAACGCGGAGCTGACACCCGTGCCGGTCGGCGCCCGGGTGCCGGCCCGGGCCGCGGTGCTCACCGCGCACCCACCCGTCCGTCCGCCCCGGTGAGCGCGGCGGCTATCCGCTCGTCGGTCGCGGCCACCACCGAGCGTCGTTGCGCCCAGTCGCCGGCCAGCTCCCGCAGGGCGACGTCCTGCTCATCGAGCAGCGCCCGGGTTGCCGCGGGCGACGCCGACCCCGCGGACCGCTTCACCGCGAACTGTCCATCGGTGTCCAGCGCGCCCCCGGCAAGAGCTTGCGGGTCGGTCACCGTCCCACCCGCCTCGGCGGCGAGGGCAGCGAGCGCCGCACCGTCGACCGCCGACGGTTCCGCACCCGCGGCGACCCGGCCGGCGATGTAACGCCCGCTGACCACCTGCGCGGTCCGCCACGGCAGCCCGGCGTGCTCGGTCAGCCGGTTGGCCAGCGTCATGCCGCCCAGGAATTCCCGGTCACAGGCCGCGCGCATCACCTCCGGTCGCCAGCTGAGCCCGGTGAGCACCGCGGTGAGCAGCTCCAGGATCGACCGGGTCGCCCGGAACGCGTCGTCCAGCTGCCGGGCTGACTCCTTGGAGACCTCGATCATGTTGGTGTACGGGGTGTTGCGCTGGCCCAGGACCAGGTCCTGATAGGCCGAGGTCAGGTGTGCGGTCCGCCCGCGAATCCGTTCCAGCACCGGGTAGTTACGCTTCTGTGGCATCGCGGCGGAGATGCCGGCGAGTTCGTCGGGCAGGACGACGAAGCCGCAGGTGGCACCGGCCCAGGTCATCAGGTCGGTGAGGAAGCGGCTGAGCCCGACACCGAAGTGGGACAGCTCGCCGACGGTCTCCAGGCTCCATGCCCGCGACGCCACCGAGGTCAGCGCGTGCGGTTGCGGACCGGCGAAGCCGAGCAGGCGGGCCATCGCGTCGCGGTCCCAGTCGAGTTCCTGCCCGCTCATCGCGCCGGCCCCGAGCGGGCAGCGGTTCAGCTCGTCGTAGGTGCCGCGCAGCCGGCGCAGCGTGCGCAGGCCGTGCTCGACGAGGGCGGCGAGGTAGAAGCCTGGGGAGACCACCTGGGCGGCCTGCATCTGGGTGTATCCGGGCATCGGCACGTCCGCCGACTCGCGGGCCTGGTCGAGCGCGGTCCGCATGGCGGTGTGCAGGCCGTCCGCGACGGCGAGCAGCTCGTCGCGGCCGTACATCAGCTGGGCGCAGGCCTGGGCGTCGTTGCGGCTGCGGTCCAGGTGCCATCGGGGTGGTGCGCCGCCCGGGGCGGCATCGACGAGGCGTTCCACGGCGAGGCTGATGTCGGAGAGGTTGCGGTCGGGGTCGGCGACCAGGTCGGTCGCGGCGAGCTCGTCCAGCGCCCCGGCCACCGCGGTCACCTCGGCCTCGCTGAGCACGCCCATCCGCAGGTATTCAACGAGCAGCACGCGTTCGACGCGCAGGTAGGCGGGGAACAGGCGCTCGGACTCCAGGGCGAACTGCGGGCCGAGGGTGTGCTCGTGCAGCAGCCTGGCGGGCGAGGCGGTGACCCGCCCGGTGATGGGCCGGGCGGTCATGCGGCGGCCGACGGGATCGCGTCGAGCAGGAGCTCGACGACCGCCTCCGGGCGGGACCGGAACGGTGCCGGGCCGGCATCCGGCAGCTTGGTGGTACGAGCGGCGGAGGCGATGCGCTCCCAGCCCGCGTACGGCCCGGCGTCGTGCTCACCGAGTACCACGTCCAGCGGCAGGGGCAGCCGATGCCGGGCCTCGCGCAGATAGCGGCCGGCGCTGAGCATGTCGTGCCGGTAGGTCCGTTCGACGAGCGCGGCCCGCTCCTCCTGCCACTCGTCGAGCTCGGTGTAGGCTGACCGGACGGCCAGCCGGTGCCGGATGTCCGCGGCGCTCAGCGTCTCGGTCTCGGCGAGCATCCGGTCGAGTGCGGCCGGGTCGGCGGTGGCCGCGGCGACGAAGACCCGGGTGGGCGGCGCGCCGGCCCGGGCAAGCAGCCGCGCGGTCTCGATCGCGACCGCGGCCCCGGCGCCGTGCCCCCACACGATCAGCGGTCCGGGCACCGCGGTGCGGATCTCGTCGGCGACCCGGGCCGCGATCTCCTCGACGCCGGCGCACTGCTCGTCCGGGCGAGCCATGTCGTGCCCGGGCGGCTCGAGCGCGAACAGCGCGATCCGGCGCCGCCGCAGGCCGTCGGCGAGGGGCTGGAAGTTGAGGGCGCTGCCGGCCGCATCCGGCATCCCGACCACGGTCGCGCCCGGCGAGTCCGGGTCGGACAGCGCCTGCAGCAGGCGCAGCGGCGGGCCCCCGGCCGAGGTGCCGGAGACCGCCGCTGCCAGATCACGCAGCACCGGGTGGGTGGTGAGGTCGGTGAGCGTGATCAGCGGGTTCAGCTTGACCACGAGCCGTACCGCGGCGAGCGAGTTGCCGCCCAGGTCGAAGAAGTTGTCGCCGAGCCGGATGTGCTCCAACGGGATACCGAGGACCTCGGCCCAGGCATTGGCGAGCCTGCGCTGGGTCGCGGTGGTCGGCTCGCTGAGCAGCACCATGGCCGGGCCGGCCTCGATGGCGTTCACCGCGATCGAGGTGAGCGCCCGTTTGTCGACCTTGCCGTTCTCGGTGAGCGGCAGCTCGTCGATGCGATGCAGGGTGGCCGGCACCATATGCGCGGGCAGCGTGCCGGCGAGGGTCTTGCGAAGTTCGGGGATCGGCTCGGCGGAGGCGAAGAACGCCGCGAGCCGCTTGCTGGAGCCGATCGGGACGGCGAGCACACAGGCGGAGCGGACGCCCGGCACCCGGCGGAGATGGTTCTCCACCTCGCCGATCTCAACCCGCATTCCGCTGATCTTGACCTGCTCGTCGCGCCGGCCCAGGAATTCCAGGTGACCGTTGGAGAGCCAGCGCCCGTAGTCGCCGGTGCGGTACATCCGCTGGCCGGGACGGAACGGGTCGGGGCGGAACACTTCAGCGGTGCGCTCGGGATCGTTGACGTAGCCCGCGCCGACGCAGATGCCGGAGAAGACGATCTCGCCGGGCGCGCCGAACGGCACCAGTCCGCCGTTCGGGTCGAGGATGTACGCGTCGACGTTCTGCACCGGGCGGCCGACCGGCACCGGGTCGCGGTCCGGCGCGGTCCGCATCACCTCGTGCGTGGTGTCGTCCGAGCACTCGGTCGCCCCGTACGCGTTGACCATCGGGATGTCGAACCGGGCGAACCACCGCCGGACCAGGGCCGGGGCAATCGCCTCCCCGGTCACGCACACCATCCGCAACGGCGCGAGCCCTCGGCCTGGATGGTCGTCCAGATAGGCCAGCAGCACTTCCAAGTACGACGGCACGAGCTGCAGCACGGTGACGCGCTCCCGGGCGATGGTCTCCAGGAAACCCTCGATGTCAAGGATCACGGCGGGCGGCAGGAGCGTGGTGCGGCCGCCGACCATGAGCGGTGCGAGCACCTGCCACAGCGAGATGTCGAAACACTGCGGCGCGTTCTGGCAGACCGCGTCGGCCGCGGTCAGCTCCAGATCGTCGACCTTGGCGAGCAGGTGGTTGAGCATGCCGTCGTGCCGGCACAGCGCACCCTTCGGTGAGCCGGTGGAGCCGGACGTGAAGTAGATGTAGGCGGGTGCGTCGGCGGCGATGTCCACCGGGGCGCCGGCCGGGGCGGGCGGCGCCGCCAGCTCCAGCACGGCGGCCGGGCAGTCGGCCGGGACGGCCCGCCCGTCAGTGAGCAGGTGCCGCGCCCCGCTGCGCTCCAGCATCTCGGTGATCCGCCGGTCCGGATAGGCCGGGTCGATCGGCAGGTAGACCCCGCCGGCCTTGAGCACCCCGACGATGCCGGCGACCCAGGGAAGGGTCCGGTCGCTGACCACGCCGGCGACGTCGCCCGCACGCAGCCCCGCCGCGCGCAGCCGGGCGGCCACGCCATTGGCGTAGGCGTCCAGCTCGGCATAGGTCCAGCGGTCCGCGCCGAGCACCGCGGCGACCGCCTCCGGCGTACGGCGCGCGTGCTGCTCGAAAATCTGGTGCGGCAGCAGCGCGGGCAGCTCCTGGATCTCGCCGCGCAGCACGTTCAGCTGCCGCCACACGTCCTTGCCGGTGAGCAGGCTGTGCTGTTCGTGCGGGGCGTCCGGGTCGGCGGTGATCGCGGACGCGACGCCCAGCAGGTATTCGCCCACCCGGGTCGCATCCACCGAACGCAGCAGGTCGATGCCGGCGGTCACGGTGACCTGGAAGCCGTCGCCCTGCTCCCCGACGAGGAGCTCGCCGTCCGCCAGGGTCTCGGCGTCGGCCAGCAGGGAGCGCCACGCGCCGGGCGGCAGGTCAGGCTGCCCGGTCAGCGTCGACCGGGTGCGCAGCCAGGCCACGTCGAGGAGGCGGTGCGGCTCGAGGCCCAGCGCGGCCGCGGTGCTGCGGACGGCGGCGGCCAGCTCGGCGGGAACCTCGAATCGCTGACGCACGAGGCCGGCATGGTCCTCGGAGAACCTCGGCATGAATCCCTCCACTTCCGGAGCACGTTGATGACTACAGTAATCACATGACGACTACAGTCAAGATGCGTGTTGACACTCGCCGTCACGGCCCGGTAGGAAAGCGGGCAGCGACGTGCCGAGAAGCGGAGGACGCGTGAAACCCATGCGATTGCCCAACGGCCGAACGGTGATGCAACTCAATGCCCCAGAGACGAGCCTGATGTACCGCAACATCGTCACGGGCCGGAGCTACCTGCAGCACGGCGTCACGATCCGGCCCGGCGACACGGTGATCGATGTAGGCGCCAACGTCGGCATCGCCTCGCTGGCCTTCTCCTGGGAGGCCCCCGGGGTGCGCGTGCTGGCCTTCGAGCCGGCCCGCGACGCGCACGAGGCGCTGGTCGCCAACTTCGCCGAGCACGGGGTCGACGGCCACGTCTTCGACCACGCGCTGTCCGACCACGACGGCGCAGCCACGCTCACCAACTATCCGGAGAGCACCGCGATGACCAGCCTGCACGCCGACCGCGACTACGACGTGGCGCTCACCCGCACGTTCCTCACCAACAGCGGCTTCGCCGGCCGTGACATCGAGGACATGATGCGCGGCCGGCACCGCACCGAGACGCAGGAGTGCGCCACTCGGACCCTCTCCGCGGTCATCGACGAGCAGGGGTTGACCGGCATCGGCCTTCTCAAGATCAATGTGGAGAAGGCCGAGCACGAGGTCCTGCGCGGGCTGGCCGAGCGGCACTGGCCGCTGGTCCGCCAGGTGGTGCTGCAGCTGCACGACATGGGCGGCCGGCTGCAGGAGCTGCGCGCCGACCTGACCGTCCGCGGCCTCCGGGTCACCGTCGACCAGGACCCGCTGCTCGCCGGCACCGATATCTACGAGCTGTTCGCGGTGCGGCCATGACGACCGCCTTCGCCGGGCTGGACCTGGCCGACCCCGACCGCTACGTCGACGACAGCATGCTGGACATCTGGGAGCGCCTGCGCGCCGAGGCTCCGCTCTACTGGAACACCCGCGCCGACGGCTCCGCGTTCTGGGCCGTCACCAGCCATGAGCTGGCCACCGCCGTGCTGGAGGACCGCCACTCGTTCACCTCCGAGCGCGGCATGCGGGTCGGCGGCGAAGGTGTCGGCGGGCGGGCGTCCGCGGGCCGGATGCTGATCGTCACCGACGGGTCGCGGCACCGCTGGCTGCGCGACATCATCGGGCCCTCGTTCGCGCCCCGCTCGGTGCGCCGCCTCGAGGACCGGATGCGCGAGATCGTCGACAGCCTGCTCGACGACGTCCGCGGGCGCGACTCCTTCGACTTCGTCGAGCGGTTCGCGGCCCGCTTGCCGCTCTATGTCACCTGCGATCTGCTCGGCGTGCCGCGCTCGGACTGGGACCTGATGATCGAGCTGACCCGGACGGCTTTCGGCTCGGTCGCCGAACCCGGCGGGCCGGTGATCAGCGAGAAGGAGCAGGAGCGGGCGCACGCGGAGATCTTCCTCTACTCCATGTCGCTGATCGCCGACTGTCGGCGGCGACCGCGAGAAGACCTGGTGAGCGCCATGGTCACCGGCACGTCCCGCGGTCACCGCATGTCCGACGAGGACATCCAGGTCAACATCAACGGCGTCCTGACCGGGGGCAACGAGACCACCCGGCACGCGACCGCGGGTGCGGTCCTGGCGTTCATCCGCTACCCGGAGCAATGGGAACTCTTCCGCGCCGAACCGGCCGCGGTCATGTCCACCACCGTGGAGGAGGTGCTGCGCTGGACGGCGCCGAGCCTGCACGTGATGCGCACCGCGGTGCGCGACGTCGTGGTAGGCGGCCACCTGATCGAGGCCGGTGAGCAGGTCACCATCTGGAACCCGGCGGTCAACCGCGACGAACGGGCGTTCCCGCGCGCCACCACTTTCGACATCACGCGCTGGCCGAACCGGCACGTCACCTTCGGCCTGGGCCAGCACTTCTGCATCGGAGCGAACCTGGCCCGTCTGGAACTTCGGGTGGCCCTGAACGCTCTGGCCCACACCGTGTCGCGGTTCGAGCCGGCCGGCCCCGTGCGCCGGCTGCGGTCGAATCTCATGTGGGGTCTCGACCAACTGCCGGTACGCGTCCGCCCGAAGGAGCATCGTGACTGAACTCTCCACCCCGCCACAGCGCCGGACCCACGTCCCGGACCGGCCCGCCGACCTGACCTTCTGGCACCAGCATCTGCGGACCGCGCCCACCCGGCTCGATCTGGACCTGGGCGGCGCGTCCGGCGACGGTGCCGGCTCCCCGCTGCGCGCCCGCCTCGACCCCGAGGTGTCCGCGGCCGCGGACGCCCTGCAGCGCCGGGAACGGGCCGGCGTCCTGATGGTCGCGCTCGCCGCGGTCACCACCTGGGCCGCGCGGTTCAGTGGCCAGAACGCGGTGGTCGTGCACTCGCCTATCTCCCGGGTGGACACCGCCCCGTTGCCGCTGTCCCTGCCCTACCGCGGCGACCGGACCTTCGTCGACCTGACCCGGGCCATCCGGGATGTCACTCTGGACGCCCTGGCCCACCGCGACGTCACCGCGGCCGCCGTGCTCGCCGGGCTGCCCGCCCCGATCGAGCCGGAGCTCGCGCTCACCGTGGCCGCCGACCCAGCCATTGTCGCTCCCGGTCCGGCGGCCCTGCACCTGGTCGTCTCCGACGAGATGACCGACGTGCTGCTCCACTTCCGCCCGGACGAGGTCGACCCGGCCGCCGCCGCGCGTGTGCTCGACCAGTTCGTCCAGGTCTTCGCCGGGGCGGTCCGGCGGCCGGAGGACCGCCTCGACGCGCTCAGCCTGCTCACCGACGCCGACTGGGCGCTGCTCGACTCCTGGCGCACCGCCGCCGACCGTCTCACGGCCGCTCCTCTGCCGGTGGAGCTGTTCGACGCGGTCGCGGCGCAGGACGGCACCCGGATCGCGGTCCGTGCGGGCGCCGAGGTGCTGACCTTCGACGAGCTCGACCGGCGGTCCGATCGGCTCGCCGCGCGGTTGCGCGCCGGCGGTGCGACCGCGGGCTCGACGGTGGCGGTGTGTGTCGACCGCAGCAGCGCCCTGCCCGTCGCCTTCCTGGCCGCGCTCAAGGCCGGGGTCGTGTACCTGCCGCTCGATCCGCGGCACCCGGTGGACCGGCTACGGCAGATCCTGCTGGACGCCGGGGCGGTCCTCGCCGTGGCCGTGCCCGCGACCGTCGGCGCGCTGGCTGCCTGGGGTGGCGACGTCCTCGAGGTGGGACCGGACGAGGGCCCGGCGGAGCCGGTCGCCCACCGGTCCCGGCCGGAGGACGTGGCCTACCTGATCTACACCTCGGGCACCAGCGGCACGCCCAAGGGCGTCGAGATCACCCACGGCGGGCTGGGCAACCTGGCCGCCTTCCTGCGGGCGACCTTCGAGCTCGGACCGGCCGACACAGTGTCGCTGTTCTCCTCGGCCTCGTTCGACGCGTCGGTGTGGGAGATGGCGATGGGCCTGTTCTCCGGGGCCACCCTCGGCATCCTCGCCACCGCGGACGCGACTCCCGCCGAGATCGCCCGGGAGGCTCGCTCGCTGGGCCTGACCGTCGGCACCTACCCGCCCACGCTGCTGCACACGCTGCGCCCGGCCGACCTGGGCTCGCCCCGGCTGATCGTCTCGGCGGGCGAGGCCTGCGACGGCGGGCTGGTCGACACCTGGTCGCCGGGGCGGCGGTTCGTCAACGCGTACGGCCCCACCGAGGTCACCGTGTGCGCGACGTTCGCCGACTGCACGGCGGGCGCCTCCCGGCGGCCGCCGGTGGGTCGGGCGCTGCCCAACACGACGGTCTACCTGCTCGACGAACGGCTGCGCCCGGTGCCGGTCGGCGCACCCGGCGAGGTGTACGTCGCCGGCGCCGGCGTCGCCCGCGGCTACCGGGACCGCCCGGCCCTGACCGCCCGCGCCTTCCTGCCCGACCCGCTGGGCCCGCCCGGCTCCCGGATGTACGCCACCGGTGACCGCGGCCGGTTCGGCCCGGACGGCTCGCTGCACTTCCTCGGGCGTCTCGACGACCAGGTGAAGCTACGCGGTTTCCGGATCGAGCTGGGCGAGATCGAGCAGCAGCTGCTGCGCCATCCAGAGGTACGCGATGCGGTGGTCGTGCTGCGCGCCACCGGCGACGAGCACCAGCTGGTCGCGTACCTGACCCTGCGCTCCGCCGACGCGGACGGCGCCGCAGTGCGGGCCTCGTTGCGGGCGGCACTGGGCCGGGCGCTGCCCGACTACATGATGCCGGCGAGCTACGTGCTGCTCGGCCGGATGCCGCTGACCACCAGCGGCAAGGTCGACCGCCGGCAGCTGCCCGCGCCGGTGGACACCTCGACGGTCGCCGAGGACGCGCAGTGGCACAGCCCGGTCGCGAAGGCCATGGCGGTGATCTGGGCCCAGGCACTCGGGGTGAGCGCGGTGCAGCCGGACGACAACTTCTTCGAGCTGGGCGGGCACTCGCTGGTGGCGGCCCAGGTGCTCGACCGGGCCCGGCAGGAGTTTGGGGTGGACGCGCTGGCGATGCGAACCCTGTTCGAACACCCCGAGCTGGCCGACTTCGCCGAGGCGGTACGGGCGCAGCAGGCCGGGAACTGACACCGACAGGGAGCCGGCCACCGGTGGCCGGCTCCCTCGCTGTCGGTGTCAGTCGTTCAGGACCGTGAGCATCTCCGGGCCGGGTTCGAGCATCGCCCAGTGGTCGCCGGGCAGGTCCACCTCGCGGACCTCGCCGAAGCGTCGCCAGCCCGCGGTGAGCGCGGGCGGCACGATGCCGTCGTCCTGCCAGCGCAACACGGTCACCGGGAACGGCAGCGGGCCGGGCGGCAGGCCACGGAAGTCACGGTAGGCGCGCAGGTCGCCGCGCACGGCGTCCATCGCGAGCTCGACCATCTCCGGGGTGGGCGTGAGACCGCGCGCCCGCATCATCGCGGTCACCACCCCGGGCAGCTCCTCCTCCGGCACGTCGAGCACCCCACCGAACGGCACCTCGTCCGGCGCCACCATCGAGGAGGCGACGAAACGGCGCGGCGCCGGGGCACCGCGCGTCATCATGTGCAGGACCAGGGCGAGACCGGCGAAGACGCTGTTGCAGTGGGCGAAGATCGTGTACGGCCGGTCGAGCAGCGGGCGCAGGGCGGTGAAGGCGTCGCCGGCGAACGCCGGGTAGGTCTCGTGCGGGGCCTCGACCAGCCGGTTCTCCCGGCCCGGGGGCTGCAGCAAACAGACCTCGGTGTCGCCGATCATCCGCGGCCATCGGTGGTACATCGAGGCGCCCGCCCCCAGATAGGGCAGGCAGAACAGCCGCCGGGCCGAGTCCGGGGCCGGCGGGTGCAGCAGCCAGCGCCCGCCCTGGCGACGCGCGGTGGACACGATCATCCGGTCACCTTTCGGGTAGGGGTACACCGGCCAGCACCTTGCGGTCGATCTTGCCGGTGGTGGTCGTGGGCATGGCCCGGACGACCGCGTAGGCAGCCGGGCACATGTGCTGCGGGAGCCGCTGCCGTACGTGCTCGCGGATCTCGTCCAGCACACGCTCGCGGTCGCTCGCCGCCACCGAGTCGCGCAGCTGGACGAACGCGACGATCCGCGGCGAACCGTCCGCACCGGCCCCGGCGACCGCGGCAGCGGCGGTCACCGCGGTGTGGCCGGCCAGAGCGTTCTCCACCTCGCCGAGCTCGACGCGATGGCCCCGGATCTTGATCTGGTCGTCGGTACGGCCGCGCAGCTCCAGACGTCCGTCCGGCAACACGCGAGCCAGGTCGCCGGTGCGGTAGAGGCGCCGGCCGGGCCGGGCCGGGTCGGGCACGAAACGCGCGGCGGTCAGCGCGGGCGCGTTGACGTACCCCCGTGCGAGCGACACCCCGCCCAGGCAGAGCTCGCCGACGGTGCCGTCGGGCACCGGTTGCATACGGGTGTCATAGACACCGGCGACGGAGCCCTCGATGGGCATCCCGATGGGCAGGACGTCCGGCTGTGGTCCGGGCGGCACGACGTCGCTGACCGAGTACATGGTCGCCTCGGTCGGGCCGTAGAGGTGATGGACCGCCGCGGTGCTCCCGGCCAGCTCGCCGGCGAGGACGGGCGGCACGCGGTCACCGCCGATCAGCACGGTGAGCCCGCGATCACCGGTCCAGCCCGCATGCCGCAGCAGCTGCCAGGTGAGCGGGGTGGCGTGCAGGAACCGCGGCCGGGCGGCGGTGATCATGCCGGCCAGCTCCGGGCCGGTGCGGGCCTGCTGCCGGGAAGCCAGCACGATGCTGCCCCCGCAGACCAGCGGCAGCATCAGCTCCAGCACCGCGATGTCGAAGGTCAGCGGGGTCACCGCGAGCAGGCTCGCTCCCGCCTCGAAGCCGATCGCGCGGCGAGTGACGTCGAGGCAGGCGGCCACCGCGCCGTGGGTGACGGCGACGCCCTTGGGCTGCCCGGTGGAGCCGGAGGTGTAGAGCAGATAGGACAGGCTGTCCGGATGCGGGGGCTGCCATCGGTCCGGGGACAACCCCGGGGCCAGGTCGCGATGCCCGATCACGGTCCGGCCGTCCCAGCCGCCGTCTCCCGCGTGGTCGGTCACCACCACCTTGGCCGCGGCGTCGGCGACGATCAGGTTCACCCGCTCGATGGGATGTGCGGGGTCGACCGGCACACAGACACCTCCGCTGCGGGCCACGCCCAGCAGCACCGCGGGCAGGTCGGCGGTCCGCTCCGGGGCGACGACGACCCGGTCCTCGTCGCGTACGCCCGCCTCGCGCAGAGCGGCCGCGAGCGCCCAGGCGCGGGCGTCGATCTGCCGGTAGGTGCGGGTCTGCGTGCCCGCCGCGCAGGCGACCGCCTCGGGGTGCCGGGCCGCCCACGCGGCGAACGACACCGGGAACGCGGCGGTCACGACCGCTCGTCCTCGTCCCGGACGAACGCGGCCAGCCGCTCGGCCCCGGTGATCACCTGGTCGCGGTCCAGGCAGCTGATCGACAGGCGGATCACCCGGTCGCCGGCGGTGTCCGCGTGGAAGTAGCGCATCGGGGTCCAGAGCACACCGAACTCCTCGGCGCAGCGGGCGAGCGCTTCCGGGCCGGCTGGGAAGGGGACGGTGAGGGCGATGAAGAAGCCGCCGGCCGGATCGTTCCAGCTCACGCCGAGCCGTTCTCGGTCGGCAGGGGGGAACAGCCGGGTCAGCTCGGAGCGAAGCAGGGTCATCAGGCTCGCGTACCGCTGGGCGGCCCCCGCGGTGGCGGGACCCAGGCGCAGGTCCCGGCGGTGCAGCGCGCCGGCCACGACGGCCTGAGCGAGCGGCGGGGTGTTGACCGTGATCATGCTCTTGAGCCGGGCCAGCTCGTGGGCGAGCGTCCCGGTCGTCCCGTCCGGCCGGTGGACGACCTGGTCGGCCACGACGTAGCCGATGCGGGCGCCGGGGAAGAGCGTCTTGGCGAACGATCCGATGTGCACCACCTGCCGGTGCCGGTCGAGCGCCTTGAGCGTAGGCGGATGCGGCGCGGGGCCGAGCAACCGGTAGGGGTTGTCCTCGACGACCAGTACGCCCTCCGGGCGCAGCAGGTCGAGCAGCCGCCGGCGGGCGGAGACGCTCATCGAGGTGCCGGACGGGTTGGCAAAGTCCGGCACCACGGACAGAGCCCGGGGCCGCAGCCCACGCTCGCGTACGTCGCGCAAGGTGGTGGTGAGCGCATGGGGATCGGGGCCGTCAGGGCCCTCGGCCACCGGGTGGACCCGGGCGTCGAGCAGTCGGGCCGCACCGGTGACCCCGACATAGGCGGGGTCGGTCACCAGCAGGACGTCGTGGTCGTCGGCGAGCAGCGCGCGCAGGGTGATCAGCAACGCCTCCTGCGCGCCGACTGTGATCACCAGGTGGTCCGGGTCGACCGGCAGGCCGTCATGCGCCAGGGTTCGCGCCACCACCTCGCGGATGGTGCCCGCGGTCGGACCGTACTGCAGAAGGGTTCGCCGGATCTCCGCCTCGTCGGCGCCTTCGCCGCGCAGGTGCGCGACGTAGGCCGCGAGGTCGCGCACCGGCTCCTCGACGTCGAAGTCGTCCTCGTACGGCCGTCCGGGCGCGAAGCTGATCGCCCGCGGATAGCGGGCGGTGACCTCGTTGAGGAAGGTCATGGTGTCCAGCAGCGGGTCGCGCAGGCTGCCGTGCAGCTGGGCCAGCTCCAGGTGCCCGGCGGGCGGTCCCGCCACGGTGGTCCGGTCGATCGCCCGGACGTCGGGCCGCCCGGCCAGCGCCATGGTGTCGTCCAGCTCGGAGCGCAGTACGTCGAACAGGCCTACCACGCCGTCCTCGCCGCCCGCTGCCAGGGCGTGCAGCACCGGCCGGCCGATCAGCGCAGCGGTGGCGCCCAGCGCGAGTGCGGCGACCACATCCCGCCCCCGGCGCACGCCGCCGTCGACGAGCACCGGGCCGTCGCCCGCGACCGCTGCGACGACCTCCTCGATGACGTCCAGGGTGGCGGGCAGCCCGTCGAGCTGCCGGCCACCGTGGTTGGAGACGATCACGCCGGCCGCGCCCACCTCGATCGCCCGCCGGGCGTCCGGACCGGTCATCACTCCCTTGACGAGCACCGGCAACGGGCTGCGCGCGGTGAGCCGGGCCACCGCTTCCCAGGTCAGCCGGTCGGCGAGGTGCTCGGTGGTGTGCCGGGCGGGGTCGGCCGCGCCGGTGCGGTCGGCGTCCACAAGGTTGACCGGGCGCACGTGCGGTGGCAGCCGGAAGCCGGACCGCAGGTCCCGCAGGCGCCGCCCGAGGCGGGGCGTGTCGACGGTCAGCACCACCGCCTCGAAGCCGGTGTCCGCGGCCCGGCGGAGCAGCTCGGCGGTGGACTCCTCGGACCGCAGCGCATAGAGCTGCAGCCACAGTGGCGCGGCGGTGAGCGCCCGGATGTCCGGCCAGGGCTGCCCGGCCAGCATGCCGACCACGAACGGCACCCCGGTGCGCTCCACCGCGCGTGCGGTGGCGAGCTCGCCCTCCGGGTGCACCAGCGTGTGGTACGCCATCGGGGCGATGCCGAACGGCACCGGCCATCGCCGGCCGAGCACGTCGACCGCCGGTTCGGGCGCCGCCATGCCGGTGAGCACCCGCGGGCGCAGGACGGCCCGGTCGAACGCAGCTTGGTTGGCCGCCAGGGTGTGCTCCTCGCCGGCGCCCCCGTCGATGAAGCCGGTGACGTCGGCGGGTAACGCGAGGCGGGCCGCAGCCGCGTAGTCGGCGCTGGTGAGCAGCGAGCCGGGGGTGGTCTGTGTCATCGCGCCCGGGCCGCGTCGCGGGCGCGGTCGCGCTCCACCGCCTCGTAGAGTGCCTTGATGTTGGCGCTGCCGAAGCCGCGTGCGTCGTGCCGCTGGATGAGCTCGAAGAAGAGCGTCCGCCGCGGGTACGGCGACCGGGTGAAGATCTGCAGCAGGTAGCCCCACTCGTCGCGGTCCGCCAGCACGTTGGTCTCGCGCAGGTCGTCGATGCTCTCGGCGAGGTGGCCGAGCCGGCTCGTGAGCATCTCGTAGTAGCTGTCCGGAGTGCTCAGGAACGGCAGCCCGCCCGCCGTGGCACGCCGCACCGCGGTGACGATGTCCTCGACGAGGAACGCCAGGTGCTGCACACCCGCGCCGCCGTGGTTGCGCAGGAATTCGTCGATCTGCCCGGCGGTGTGCGTCTCGTCCGGCTCGATCAGGGTGAAGGTCACGCCGCCGGAGCTGCTGCGGACCACCACCGAGTCCATCGCCTGGGTGCCGACCTCGATGTACTCCGAGGAGTAACGGCCGAGGCCGAGGGCGGCGCCGTAGAAGTCGGCCGTGCTCTGCAGGGTGCCGCCCGGCAGGCAGACGGCGACGTGGTCCAGGGCGCGGATCGCCAGGCTCCCGCCCGGGCCGGCCGCTGGGCCGGCCGGTTGCCAGCCTCGGTCGGGGGGCAGTGGCTCGGCGTGCGCCGCAACCAGGGTGTGGCGGACCGGGCCGAAGCCGCCGACGGCCGTGCCGCCCGCCGGGGTGGCGCCGGCGGCGATCGCGCGGGCACGGTCGCCCCCGACGTCCGTGCTGCTCATCGCGACGTCCGCGATGCCGCTGCCGTGCGCCTCGAGGTAACGCTCGATCGGGTCGCCCGACCGCGACGGCGCGGTGACGACCACGACCACCGGACCGTTGCGCAGCGCCACCGACGTCTCCCCGGCAGCGGCGAACGGGCGGAACCCGAGGTGCTCCGCCAAGTAATGCCGGGCTTCGACCGGCTCGTCGGTGAACAGCTCCACATAGGGAATGGACTCGATCGCCATGTCATCTCCGTCAACAACTCTAGTTACTATCTATTTACTGGAGTCAAGTTAGTTGGTTAGCATGGCTGCGTCAACGCTCCGGCCATCAGCCGGACCCAGCGATACGGGAGCCCGATGACCAGTCAGTTCCGTCTCTTCCTTCAGGACCCCGACGCCGGACTGGAAGCCTTCGTCGTGGCGGACTCGCTGGTCGGCGGGCGGGCCATGGGCGGCACCCGGATGACCGCCGGCGTGACCGTCGACGAGGTCGCCGACCTGGCCGCCGCGATGACCCGCAAGCTCGCCCTGGCCGGCATCCCGATCGGCGGCGCCAAGGCCGGCATCCGGTGCGGCCTGCCGCCCGGCCCGGCCCGCGACCGGGTGCTGCGGGCCTTCGGCCGGGCCGTCGCCCCGCTGCTGCGCGGCGGCGTCTACCTCGGCTCCGACCAGGGCGTCACGCACGCCGACCGGGACAGGTTCTTCGCCGCCGCGCACTACCGCCCGGAGGACAGCCTGCCCTGGCTGCCCTGCGGCTGGCCCGAGCTGTGGCACGCCTGCGAGGACGTCACCGGCTTCGGAGTGTGCGAGTCGGTCGATGCCGCGGCCACCGACTACCTGCCCGCGGACAGCGGCAGACGGGTGGCCGTCCAGGGCTTCGGCCTGGTCGGCCGGGCCGTCGCCACCGGCCTGTCCCGGCGGGGCTACTCGATCGTCGCGGTCGCCGACCGGGCCGGCACGGTCGCCGCACCCACCGGGCTGCCGGTGCCCGGGATCATCGCCGCGACCGACGCCTTCGGCACCATCGACCGGCACGCGCTGCCGACCGGCGTGCAGATCCTGGACCGGGCCGAAGCATGGCTCGACCTGCCGTCCGACGTGCTGGTGCTCGCCGCCGGCGGGCACGCCGTCCACGAGCGCAACGTCGACCGGGTGCAGGCCAAGCTCGTCGTCGAAGGCAGCAACCTGGGCTGCTCCCCTGGCGCCGAGCGAGTGCTCGCCGCCCGCGGCGTGCCGGTGCTGCCCGGCCCGGTGGCGAACATTGGCGGGGCGGCGGTCACCGGGCTCCTGCTCACCGACGGGATGCCCGCGACCACCGACGTGCCCGGCCTGGTCAACGGCCTGTTCGCCAGGGTGGCGGCAACGGTGCGCGCCAACACCATCGAGGTGGTCCGCCGGGGCCGGGCCGAGGCGCGCTGCCTGAGCGCGGTCGCCGACGACCTCGCGGCCCAGCGCACCGCCGAGCGCGGTATCAGGGTCGAAGTGGTCAGCGCATGAACGGCGACCTGCGGATCTGCGTCTTCCATCCGACGATGGGCCGCGCGACGGCGTCGCTGATCGCCGCGGCCGACCCGAGCGCGACCGTCGACGTCGTGCACGACGTCGACCGCGATCCCCCGTCACCCGAGACGATCGACGTACTGATCGCCAACCGGGTGCCCGCCGGCCTGCTCCACCGATGCGAGCGGCTCGCCTGGCTGCACCTGACCGGATCAGGCACCGACCACGTGCCCGCCCACGAGATTCCGCCCGGCCTGCGGGTGACCACCTCCGCCGAAGTGCCGGTCCGGGCCGTTGCCGAGTTCACGGTGGGCGCGCTGCTCGCGCTCGGCAAGCAGACCCACCAGCTCGTCGACCGGCAGCGCCGCCATGAGTGGAGCGTGCCCGACGCCACGCTGCTCGGCGGCAGCCACCTGGTGCTGCTGGGCCTGGGCCGGATCGGCGGCGCGATCGCCCGGCTGGCCGAGCCGTTCGGCATGCGGGTCACCGCGGTGACCCGTACCGCGCAGCCGTCCGCCTGGGCCGACGCCGTGCTGCCTGCCGCCCGCCTCGCCGACGCCGTCCTTGACGCCGACCACCTGGTCTGCGCGGTGCCGAGCACCCCGCAGACACGCGGGCTGGTGAGCGCACGGGTGATCGCCGCGCTGCCGTCCACCGCCTCGGTGGTCAACGTGGGGCGGGCCGACGTGCTGGACACCGCCGCGCTGGTCGCCGCGCTGACCGCCGGCCGGCTGCGGGGCGCCGTGCTCGACGTCCACGACGAGGAACCACTGCCCGCGGCCAGCCCGCTCTGGGACGTCCCGCGCCTCTGGATCACGCCGCACTCCGCGTTCCGTTTCCCGGCCGAGGAGCACGCCGTCGCGCAGGTCTTCCTCGCGCAGCTGCGCTCGTGGCGGGGCGGCGCGCCCGAGCCGGACGCCGCGGCCCGGTGCCCGGTCATCGGTGCCGGGGCGGGCCGGCGATGACCTCCCGTACCGCGGTCCTGGACGCGGACGCGCTGATCGCGGCGGCCCGGGTCGAGGTCGGCCCGGCCCGGCACACCGCGCTGACCGTGCTCACCGAGGCCCTGCGCACCGAGGCCCGGCTGCACCCGCAGGGCGCGGTCGCGGTCGCCGCCGGCCTGGTCGCGTCGCTGCGGCTGGCCGCCGGCCGCGCGGCGCTGTGGGAGCGCCGGCCCGAGATCGCCGCGACCCCGGTAACCCGGCCGGTCTTCGTGACCGGGCTGCTGCGCTCCGGGACCACGCTGATGCAGAACCTGCTCAATCAGGTGCACGGGCTACGCGCCCCCGCCCTGTGGGAGCTGATGAACCCGGTCGGCGAGCGCACCGACGAGGCGGGCCGGGAGCGGCTGACCGCGCAGGCTCAGGCCTACGTGGACGAGTACTACTCGGTCGCCCCGCTGCTGCGCGCGCTGCACTTCCTCGACGCCCGCCGCCCCGACGAGTGCCACCGCCTGACCAGCCCGGCCTTCACCAGCATGGTGCTCGGCATGCGCTACCGGGTGCCGTCCTACGACGCCTGGCTGGCCGGGACCGGCATGGCGGCGGGCTACAGCGAGCACCGCCGGCTGCTGCAGTCGATCGCGTGGCGGCTGCCTGCCGAGCGGCTGCTCCTCAAATGCCCGTTCCACCTCTGGTCGCTGGGCGACCTGCTCGCCGAGTATCCGGACGCGACGGTGGTCGTCATGCACCGCGACCCCGTGGTGACGGTCGGGTCGACCTGCTTGCTGTGCGAATCGGTCCGCGGCGCCCGCTCCCACGACATCGACCGCCTCGACATCGGCCGTCAGTGGTCGGCCGCGACAGCCGAAGGCATCAGCCGGCACGAGCGAGCTCGTGCCGCGCACCCCGCGGCCGCCTTCCTCGACGTCCGCTACGCAGATCTGATGACCGACCCGGCCGGCGCGGTGGAACGGGTGTGTGCCGCGCTCGGTGTGCCGTTCGGTGAGCCCGACCGCGCGGCCGTGACCGCTCACCTGCGGGCGAACCCGCAGCACGGCACCGGGACCTATCGCTACCGCGCCGCCGACTACGGGCTCGAGGACGCCCTGGCCGACGGCCCGTTCGAGCAGTACCGCACCCGCTTCGGCCTGTCGCCGGGCCGTCCGAGCAGTTGAGGAGCTCAGCAGATGACCGACACTCCCCTCGCCACGGCGCTCACCCTGGTGGACGAGACGAACCGGCGCTCGGGCGTCTCCGGCGCCGCCGAGACCTTCAAGATCGGCCTGTTGACCCCGCTCTCCGGCCCGGGTGACGCGGTCGCCGGCGGGCTCATCGTGCAGGCCGCCTGCCTGGGCGCGGAGTACCTCGCCGAGCGCGGCGGGGTGCGCGGCGGCATCCCGGTCGAGTTGGTCGTGCAGAACGACCAGCCGAGCGACCCCGGCGAGGTCATGCAGCGCAGCTCGGTCGGCGGGGCCGCGAAGCTGGCGCTGGTCGACAACGTGCACGCGATCATCGGCCAGTGGCACCTGCGGACGTCCCCGGGTGTGGCCGACGCGGCCGAGCTCTTCGGGGTGCCGCTCTTCGTGGAGAACGGGCACAGCACGTTGACGATGCGGCAGCGGCGCACGCTGTTCCGCACGTACTTCACCATCGCCGACCGCTCCCCTCTGGTCGCCGACCTGCTGCGGCGGGAGGGCACGCGCCGGGTCGGCATCCTCGCCGCGGACACCGTCTTCGGGCTGATGAACGCGGACGGGGTGGAGGGTGAGCTGCGGGCCCGCGGCATCGAGGTGCTGCGCTTCGACTTCCCGCAGGATGCCACCTTCGACGTCCGCGACCAGCTGCGCGAGATCCGCGACTTCCAGCCCGATGTGCTGGTCAACTGCGGGGTGGTGCGGACCAACTACATGATCATCGAGCAGGCCGCCGAGCTCGGGATCCTGCCCGGCGCCCAGCTCGTGGTGATGTTCCCGTTCCCGATGCGGTCGGCCGACTACTGGCGGCTGGCCGGACCGGCCGGCGCGGGCGTGCTCTGGCCGGCCACCTACTACCGCCCGTCCTGGCCCGGGCTGACCGAGATCGGCCGCTGGTTCACCGACCGGTACAGCGAGCGGTTCGGCTCGTTCCCGCCGGACAACGCGCTCAACGCGTTCACCGACGTCGCGATCCTCGGCCAGGCCGCCGACCACGCGCCGGAGCTGAGCCGCGAAGGACTGCTGACCGCCCTGGAGTCGCACGACTTCGACACCTGGCGCGGCCCGGTCTCGTTCCGCCGGGACGCCGACCACTGGCACCACAGCCCGCCGCCGATCGTGCTCGTGCAGTACCAGGAGGTGGGGCAGACGTTCGACGACGCCACCATCGTCTTCCCGCCCGAGGCCAGCACCGGCACCTACCAGGCGCCGGGCGTACGGGCCGCTCGATGACCACTGCAGCCGGGGTGCTGGCCGCCACCCTGGCCGAGCACGGTGTCGACCGGGTGTTCTGCGTACCCGGGGAGAGCTTCCTCGACCTGCTGGCCGAGTTGGCCCGCCGGGGAGTGGACATCGTCACCGCCCGACACGAGTCAGGGGCGGCCTTCATGGCCCTCGCCGACGCGAAGCTGACCGGCCGGGCCGGGGTCGTCCTGGTGAACCGCGGGCCGGGCGCGACCAACGCGGCGATCGCGGTGCACTCGGCCGACCTGGACGCTACCCCGCTGCTGATGATCGTCGGCGATGTGCGCGTCGCGTCCGCGGGCCGGGGCTGGTTCCAGGAGCTGGACGCGCCCGCCGCGTTCGGCGCGATGAGCCGGCGAGTCCTCACGCTGCGCGAGCCCGAGGCGGCCGGGGAGTTCGCCGCCCGGGCCTGGGCGGCCGCGCACGGGCCCACGCCCGGGCCCGCGGTGCTCTGCGTGCCCGAGGACGTCCTGACCGGCCCGGGCGGCGCGGTACGGCAGCCGGCGCGGCGCTGGCCGGCTGTGCCCGCCGAGAGCTTCACCGACGCGGTCATCGGCCTGCTGAACTCCGCCCAGCGCCCGCTGGTGCTGGCCGGCTCCGCGGTGGACAACGACCCGGACGGACGGGCTGCGCTGCGCGACGCCGCGCACCGGCACGGCCTCGCCGTCGCGGTCACCAACAAACGCCAGGACCTGTACCCCAACGACGACCCCCACTACGCCGGCCACCTGCACCTGGCCACGCAGGCCGAGCAGCGCGACCGGCTCGCCCGGGCCGACCTGGTCGTCGCGGTCGGCACCCGGCTGGACCCGGTCACCACCCAGGGGTTCCGCCTCCCCGCGGCCGGCCAGACCGTGGTCCAGGTCCACCCGGACGCCGCCGCGATCGGCACCGGCTGTCCGACCGCTCACGGCTGCGCCGCCTCCCCCGCCCGGTTCCTGCTCGACCTCGCGCGACGCCCGGCGACCGGCGGGCCGCACCGCGACCGAGGCTGGCACGACGAGCTGGTGGACTGGGAGGCCGGGCAGAGCCGGTGGAGCCCGGTCGACGCGGACGACGGGGTCGCGTTCGGGCACGTCGTCGCCGCCCTGCCGCCGGAGTGCGCGGACGCGGTCGTCACGCTGGACGCGGGCAGCTTCACCTCCTGGGTGCACCGCTATCACCGGGTCACCACCGGCCGCCTGCTCGGCATCGCCTCGAGCGCGATGGGCTTCGGTGTGCCCGCCGCCGTGGCCGCGGCCCTGCGCCGGCCCGACCGGGCGGTGATCGCGATGGTCGGAGACGGCGGGTTCCAGATGACCGGGGCCGAGTTGGCCACCGCCGTGCAACGCGGGGCGCGGCTCACCGTGGTGGTGGCCGACAACGGCAGCCTCGGCACGATCCGGCAGCACCAGGAACGCGGCCATCCGGGCCTGGACCTGGGCACCGGCCTGCGCAACCCGGACTTCGCCGCGCTGGCCCGCAGCCACGGTGCGCTGGGGCTGGCCGTGGAGTCCCCGGACGAGGCGGAGCCGGCCCTGGCCAAGGCACTGGCCTGCGCCGGGCCGGCTCTCGTGCACGTGCGGACCAGCCTGCGGCACATCTCGGCGTACGCACACCTCGACGATCTTCGGAGGGCACCATGACACTGATCGACCGGCTCGCGGCCGCCGTAGGGGCCGAGCACGTCGTGCAGGGTGACGCCATCCCCGCCCGGCACGTGCAGGATCTCTGGGGCAGCGACCGGGTGGGTCACGCGACGACTTTGGTCCGCCCGGGCAGCACCGAGGAGGTCGCGGCCGTGCTGGCCCTTTGCCACGAGGCCCGGCAGCCCGTGGTGGTGCAGGGCGGCATGACCGGCCTGGTCGGCGGCGGGGTGCCGGACGCCGACGAGTTCGTCGTCTCGCTGGAGCGGATGTCGGCGATCGAGGAGGTCGACGACATCACCATGACGATGACCGTGCAGGCCGGCGTGACGCTGTACGAGGTGCAGGACCGCGCCGCCGCGTACGGCCTGATCTTCCCGCTGGATCTGGCGTCCCGAGGGTCGTGCACGATCGGCGGCTGCCTGTCCACCAACGCCGGCGGCAACCGGGTGCTGCTGTACGGCATGACCCGCGACCTGGTGCTCGGCGTGGAGACGGTGCTTGCCGACGGGACCGTGCTGGCCGCCCTGCACAAACTGGTCAAGAACAACGCCGGGTACGACCTCAAACACCTCTTCATCGGCAGCGAGGGCACGCTGGGCGTGGTGACCCGCGCGGTCCTGCGCCTGCAGCCCGCCCCGGCCAGCCACCTGGCCGCGTTCTGCGGGGTCTCCTCGCTCGCCGACGCGCTGCGCCTGCTGGGCCGGATGCGGGCGGCGATGCCGGGCATGGTGAGCGCGTTCGAGGCGATGTGGGACGAGGCATACCGGATGGTGCTGCCCTATCGGTCGAGCCTGCGCATACCGCTGACCGGCCGATATCCCCTCTATGTACTGGTGGAGTGCCAGGGCGGCGACCCGCGCACCGACGAGGCCCGCTTCCTGAGCGCTCTGGAGTCGTGCGAGGACCTGCTGCGCGAGACCGCGGTCGGCACGACCCCCGGCGACGTGGCCGCCCTGTGGGCGATCCGTGAGCGCATCCCGGCCGAGATCCTCGGCGGCGACCTGCCGCTGTTCGGCTTCGACGTGAGCCTGCCCGCGGGGCAGCTGGAAGCTTGCCTCAAACAGATCGACGGCGAGCTGCGCGAGCACTGGCCCGAGGTGGAGCTGCAGGTCTTCGGGCATCTCGGCGACTCCAACGTGCACATCGCGGTGGTCACCGGGGAGACGACCCGCGATCGCAAGCCGCTGGTCGAGACCGTCGTCTACCGCAACGTGGCCGAGTTCGGCGGCTCGATCTCGGCGGAGCACGGCATCGGCTTCGAGAAGGAGCCGTACCTCGCGTTCACCCGCAGCGCCGCGGAGATCAACCTGATGCGCGAGCTCAAGCGCACGCTCGACCCGCACGGCATCCTCGGCCGTGGCCGGATCTTCGCCACGACCCCGCAGGCGCGGTCATGACCGCGACCAGCGCCGGCGCGGGGCAGACCTCGGTCTTCACGCTGATGACCCGGCTCGCGGCCGAGCACGGCGCGGTGAACCTGGCTCAGGGCTTCCCCGACTTCGACCCGCCGCTGGCCCTGCTGCTGGCCGCGGAGCAGGCGCTCGACGGAGGCCACCAGTACAGCGCGAGCGCCGGTCTGCCGCTGCTGCGCCGGGCGATCGCGGCAGACCGGGAGCAGCGCCTCGGCACCGCGGTCGATCCGGACGACGAGGTGACCATCACGGCCGGGGCGACCGAGGCGCTCTACTGCACCGCACGGGCGTTGCTGGGGCCCGGCTCCGAGGCGATCGTGCTCGAGCCGTTCTACGAGCAATACCCGCCGTGCGTGGCCGCGGCGCAGGGAACGATCCGCTATGTCACGTCCCGGTTCCCCGACTTCGCCGTGGACCTCGACGAGCTCGCCCGGGCGTTCACGCCGCGGACCCGGCTGGTCTTCCTCAACACCCCGTGGAATCCCGCCGGGCGGCTGCTCGGCGAGGCCGAGCTGCGCCGCATCGGCGAGCTCGCGGCCGAGCACGGCGCCTGGCTGGTCGCCGACGAGACGTACGAACACATCACGTTCGGTGGGGCGCGGCACATCCCGGTGGCCTCGGTGGACACCTGCCGGGACCGGACGATCACGATCTCGTCGGTGTCGAAGACGTTCTCGGCCACCGGCTGGCGGGTCGGCTGGGCGGTGGCGCCCGCGCCGGTCACCGCCCTGATCCGCGGCGTGAAGCAGTTCGTCACGTTCGCCCCGGCCACTCCCCTGCAGGCGGCCGCGGCCGAGATGATCGCCTCCATGCCGACCGGTTACTACGACCGGCTCCGCGCCCAGTACAGCCAGCGCCGCGCGGTGCTGGCCGACTACCTCGCCCGGCTGCCGCTGGAGCTGGCCCCGCACAACGGCACCTACTTCCTGACCGCCCGGGCCGGCCGGGACGACGTCGACTACTGCGGTGAGCTGATCCGCCGCAGCGGGGTCGCGGCGATTCCCGCGTCGCGCTTCTACCACGATCCGGCGGCCGGCCGTGGCCTCGTGCGCTTTGCCTTCTGTAAGCGTCTCGATACGCTTCGGCTGGCCGGAGATCGCCTGACGACTGAGGAGATCCCATGACCAGTTCCCCCGTCGCCCTGCCGTTGCCCGCCCAGGACCACCTCCGTGCACTGGCCGAGGAGATGGACGCGTTCGCCACCATCGCCGCCAAGGCCGACCTCGGCCTGCCGGTGGCGATCCACCGCAGCTGGGGGCTCGGCGGCCTGGTCGGTCACCTCGGCAGCATCCACCGCTGGGCGGCCGAGAACGTCCGGACCGGCAAGCGGTCGCGCGCCCCGAAACCCGACCACGACGACATGGCCCGGTGGTACCGCGAGAGCGCCGACATCCTGCTCGACCGGCTGGCCGCGACCGACCCGGACTCCCCGTGCTGGAATTTCAGCGTGGTCCCGCGGACGGCGGCGTTCTGGTTCCGGCGGCAGCTGCACGAGACGACGATCCACGGGCGCGACGCCGACCTGGCGATCGGCCCGGCCCGCCCGGTCGACGCGGCGATCGCCGCGGACGGGGTCGACGAGGTCCTGCGCGTGATGCTGGCCGTGGGGCACCGCTGGGACGGCCGCCCGCTGCCCGCCCTGACCGGCCCGATCCTGGTGTCCCTCACCGACACCGGACACGGCTGGCTGCTGTCCCCGTCGGACCGTCCGGTGCCCGACGTCACCGGCCCGATGGCCGACGTGTCCGGTGTGACCCCGGTGACGACCCTTTCCGGCACGGCCGAGCAGGTGCTGCTGACGCTCTGGCAGCGCGTCCCGTTCGCCGAGACACCGGCGCGTGTAGAGGGCGACGACGACCTGCTCCGCCGGTTGCTGCGCGCGCAGATCACCCCCTGACCGCGGCGGCAAGGACAACTGATGAGCCTCGCTCCTACCGCACACGCGCTTGCGCTCATGGCGGTCGCGCTGCTCGCGGCGCACCTGCTCGCGGCGGCCGCCCGGCGCGTCGGCCAGCCCGCCGTCGTCGGCGAGATCGCCGCCGGCCTGCTGCTCGGGCCGTTCCTGATGGCCCTGCTGGGCCCGGAACGCGCGGCGGCGGTGTTCCCGCCGGGCGTACTGGCCGCCCTCGACGTCTGCGCCCAGCTCGGCCTGATCGGCTTCATGTTCCTGTTGGGTCAGCACCTGCGGGCGCATCGCAGCGAGGTCCGCCCGCGCGACTGGCTCCCGGTGGCCGTGGGCAGCTTCACGCTGCCGTTCGCCGCGGGCGCGGGCGCAGCGCTGCTGTTCGGCGCGACGCTGACCGGCCATGCCGGCATCGGGGTCGCGAGCGTGCTGTTCTTCGGGCTCGCCGTCGCGATCACCGCGGTGCCGGTGCTGTTCCGCATCCTCACCGATACCGGCATGCACGACACCCGGCTGGGCCGCACCGCGATGAGCGCGGCGGTGGCCACCGATGGTCTGGCGTGGATGGTGCTGCTCGGCATCCTGGTGCTGGCCGGTACGTCGAGCCCGGGCGACCTGCGGGGGCGGGCGGCCGCGTTGGCGGTCTTCGTGGCCGTGCTGGCGCTGGCCGTGCGCCCCGTGTTCGGGCGGCTCGGGCGGCTGGTCGACGCGGGCCGGCTGACCTCTCTGATGATGCTGGCCGCGCTCGTCGTGGGCAGTGTCGGCGTGGCCGTGCTCGCCGACGTCATCGGGCTGCACTTCGCGTTCGGGGCGGTCGCCTTCGGTATAGCGGTGCCGGCCGGTTCGGTGTCCGTGCAAGCCGCGTGCCGCACGATGAACGAATTCACGGTCAGCGTCCTGCTGCCGATCTTCTTCGTGTCGGTGGCGCTGAAGATCTCGTTCGGCACGGCGACGGGGGCGGGAACGGCGGCGGTGGCCATCGTGGCGATCGTGCTGATCGCCATGGGGAGTAAGTTCGCCGGCGTGCTGCTGGCCTGGCGGGTGCGGCGTGGGTCGTGGTCGACCGGGGTGCGGCTGGGTGTGCTGATGAACTGCCGGGGACTGACCGAGCTCATCGTGGCGGACGTGGGTCTGCGGGCCGGGCTGATCGACCGTACCGGTTTCGCGGTGCTGGTCGTCACCGCGCTGGTCACCACGGCGGCGACCGTGCCGCTGCTGCGCCTGGCCGACCGTCGGGCCGGCCGGCCCGACGGGGCCGACCGGCCGGCGGTCGAGCGGGCGCCCGCCTGATCAGCCCCACTGCTCCAGCAGCCGGTCGACCTCGTCGTCGGACATCGCCTCGACCTGCTGCAGGACCGCGGCGAGCGCTGCGTCGGCCGGATCGCCGGCGTCGAGCGAAGCCGCCACCTGCTCGGTGAGGACGGCCAGCGTCGGCTCCTCGAAGAACCGCAGTGCGTCGAGCTGGATCCCGAACGCCAGCTGGACCAGTGAGACCAGTCGGATCAGCATGATGCTGTCCCCACCGAGCTCGAAGAAGTTGTCCTCGGGGCGGACCGTCACGCCCGGCATCACCTGGGCATAGCACTCCTCGCGCAGCCGGGCCCCGACCGTCGAGGCGTCACCGGCCTGTGCGGCCTTCAGGAAACTCTCGCCATTCATTCGCCATCCCTCCGCCGTATTGACTCAAGCATTGACTACAGTCACGGAGTCAGTCAATGTGGTGGTAGACCCGGTCTTCTCACAGCGAAGGGCAGCCCATGGCGATGGCGGAACCGGCCCCCCAGACCCTGCGCGACCGCATTGCCGAGCTGCCCCGGCAACGCCGGGCCGCGCTCGCCGAGAAGCTGGCACGGCGCGTCGAGACGCGCGGTCCGCAACCGCGCACCGATCCGGGCGCGCCCGCCCCGCTCTCCTACGCCCAGGAGCGCCTCTGGTATCTGGAGCGGCTCTACCGGCGGCGCGACATCTTCGCCTTCCCGACCGCGATCCGGTTGCGCGGCCCGCTGCGGCTGTCCGCCCTGGAGGCTGCGGCCGCCGACGTGGTCGCCCGCCACGAGTCGCTGCGCACGATCATCGAGGAGGTGGACGGCGCTGCGGCCCAGCGGGTGCTGCCCGCCACGACGGTCGACTTCGCGGTCGAGGAGCCCGGTCCCGACCCGGCACGGTGCGCCGAGCTGGCCTCGGCGATGACGCGGGACGGCTTCGACCTGACCACCGAGGCGCCGCTGCGGATCCGGGTCTACCGGCTCGGCGACGACGACCACGTGCTGGTGGTCAACCAGCACGTCGCGATCGCGGACGTGCCGTCGCGCGAGCTCCTGCTCCGCGATCTCTGGAACCGCTACGAGTTGCGGTGCGGGGGCACCGTCGCGGAGCTGCCCCCGCTGCCCATCCAGTACGCCGACTACGCCATCTGGCAGCGCCGGACCACCGAGCGCGGGCGGATGGCCGAGCTGCTCGCCTGGTGGCGCACCCGGCTCGCCGGAGCGCCGCACCGGCTGGCCCTGCCCTGCGACCGCCCCCGCCCGGCCCGGCACCGGGGCACCGGCCGGTTCCTCTACTCCACCGCCCCACCCGGCCTGGCCGAGCTGGTGTCCACCCTGGCCCGCCGCCTGCGCACCACCCCGTCGATCCTGCTGCTGGCCTGCTACCGGCTGCTGCTCTGGCAGCAGAGCGGTCAACCCGACGTGGTGTTCGGCTCCCCGCGCGGCGAGCGCACCCTGGTCGAGACCGAGAACCTCATCGGCTACTTCGTCAACGTGCTGCCGATGCGGTGCGAGATCCGCGACGACGACACCGTACGCAGCCTGATCGAGCGCGAGCACGAACACGCCCTGGGGGCGTACGCGCGGCACGACCTGCCCTACGAGCAGCTCGTGCAGGATCTCAACCCGATCCGCGAGCCCGGCGTCCCGCCGCTCTACCAAGCGTCGTACTCCTATGTGCCACAGACCGCGGCCGAGCTGTCGCTGGCCCCCGCGGGCCTGACCGGCGAGCTGTTCCCGCTGGAGTCCGAGGGCACCGAGTACGACCTGGGCATCAACGTCACGCACGGCCCGGCGGCGCTGCAGGCGCAGTGGCCCTACAACGACGACATCCTTGACGAGGAGTCGGTGCGGGCCCTTGCCGAGCGGTTCTGGGCGCTCGTCGAGGTGTGCCTGCGCGAACCCGACCGGCCCGTCGTCGACCTGCCGGCCGGCGATCCGGAGCCGGTCGTGGCCCAGCCCGTCGCGGTCCGCTGGGACCTGGACAGGGTGCCCGCCGAGGCGCCCGCGATCCGCTGCGGCGACGAGGTGACGTCCTACGGGGAGCTGCGCCGCCGCTCTGCCGGTCCGTCCGAGCCGGCGCTGCGGGCCGCGCGGGCGCTCACCGACCGGGTCGGCGCGCCGCGCCGCGCCCTGGTGGCAGGCGCACCGGACAGCCTGCTGGTCACCTCCGCACTGGCCGCCTGCCTGCTGCACGGGGGCGAGCTCGTCATCACCGACCTCGCGAGCTTCGGGGCGCTGCTGACCGAGGTCGCGCCGACGCACGCCTTCGCCCCGGCCTGGCTGCTCGCCGGGCGACCCGATCCCGGCGGGATCACCCTCGTCGCATTCGGTGAGACGGACGGGGTCGCGGGGCAGCTGCCGGCCGGGACATGGCACGGCCTGCTGCACGCGCCTTCCGGCGGCCCGGCCACACTGCGGCGCACCGGGACCGCCGCGGACGTGCCCAACTCCGTCGGCGCGCCGCTGCCCGGGGTACGGGTGAGCGTGCGCCGCGACGGCCGCCCGGTGCCCGAGGGTGCGTGGGGCGAGCTGTACCTCGACGGGGCGACAACCGGCCGGTACGCCCGCCGGCGGCACGACGGGCAGCTGGAGGTGCTCGGCGCGGCCGCGGATCTGCGGCTGGTCGGGGGTGTGCCGGTGCATCCGGGCGAGCTGCGCGACCTGATCCTGGAGCTGCCCGATGTGGCCGAGGCGGTGGTCACGCCCGGCTTCCGGGCGTACGTCGCCGGACGCGACGTGGAAGCCGCGTCGGTCGTGGCGGCCCTGCGCAAGCGCGTCGTGGCGGCGGCCGTACCGGAAGTCACCGCGCTGGAGAGGATCCCGCGTAACCAGGACGGGGTGGATCTTACCGCGCTCCCCGCGGGGGAGCCGGGCGGGCGGGCCACCGAGGCGGAGTCCGGCATGAACGCGGACGAGCAGGCGGTCGCCGCGGTATGGGAGGATCTGCTCGGCGCCCCACCCCGCGCGGCCACCGACAACTTCTTCGACTCGGGCGGGCATTCGATGCTGCTGGCGGTCCTGTCCACCCGGTTGTCCGCGCTCAGTGGCGCCCCGGTGCCCGTCATGGAACTGCTGGAGCAGCCGACCGTGCGCGACCAGGCGACCCTGCTCGCCGAACTGCGTTCCGCCACGACGGATTCCGGGGTGGAGTGATGGACGACCTGATCGTGCTCGTGGCCACCGAGGTGGCCGTGCCGGTGCTGGGCGAGGTCCCGCCGGACACGGAGGCCGACCTTTTCGAGGCAGGTGCCGACAGCCTGCACCTGCTCCGGCTGGTCACCCGGGCCAACGCCGTGTTCGGCATCGCGCTGGACGCCGAGGCCTTCCTGCGCCGGCCCACCCTCGCCGTCCTCATCGCGCTGGTCGCGGAGTCGCTGGGCGCGGACGACGCCGGGCGCACCGCCGCGTGAGCCGGTCGCTCTCCTGGGCCCAGGTGCATGGCCGGCGCCTGCGCCGCAGCGGCCTGCTCGAACCCGGGCCGGTCGACCGGCTGCCCGAGGTGGCCCGCTCGGTTTGCGGTATCCAGGCTCAGGTGATGGGCGCGGCCGAGTGGGCGCTGGGTGTCCGGGCCGGCGCGAGCACCGTCGAGCAGGTGCGCTCGCTGATCTGGGAGCAGCGGCAGTTGGTCAAGGCGTGGAGCATCCGGGGAACGCTGCACCTGATGACCGCCGGCGACCAGCCGCTGTGGGCCACCGCGATGCTCGACCACCCGAGCGGCGAGGCGCGGCACTGGCACCGGCAGTTCGGGCTCGACGAGGCTCAGGGCACTGGGGTGCTCACCGCCATCGCGGATGCTCTGGACGGCCGTGTGCTCTCCCGGGAGGAGCTCGCGGCCGCGGTGACCGAGCGGCTCGGCCCGCAGATCCGCGAGCCGATGATGTCGCACTGGGGAGACATGCTCGCGCCCGCGGCCTACCGCGGGATCCTGTGCTTCGGGCCGAGCGCCGGCACCAAGGTGTCGTTCGCCCGCCGCGACCAGTGGGCCGCGGCCGGGAGCTGGCCCTACCTGGGCGACGCGCTGGCCGACGCTGTGCTGCGCTACGCCGCGGCCTACGGCCCGGTCTCGGCGGCCGACGTCGGTCGGTGGTTCGCCATGCGTACCGGGCAGGCCCGGGAGCTGCTCGAGAAACTCGCCGACCGGTTCACCACCGTGGACGTGGCGGGCACGCCCGGGCTCGTACCGGCCGACGACGACATCGAGTGGGACGACGACCCGGACGGCGTATGGCTGCTGCCGCAGTACGACCCGTACGTCCTCGGTTGCGGGTTGCGTGACCGGGTCGTGCCACGGCCGCGCTGCGAGCGCATCTTCCAGCACGGCCGTGGCCGCTACGAGGGCGCCGTGGCCCAGAACGTCCTGCTCGTGGACGGTGTCGTCGCAGGCATGTGGCGGCGGGTCGTCCGGCGTTCCCGGGTCCGGGTGACCGTGGAGGCTTTCGTGCCGCTGACCGCCGCCGACCGGGAACGGATCGCCGGCCGCGCCGCCGAGATGGCCGCCTTCCACGGCGCCGCGCCTGATGTGGAGTTCGCGCGCCTCGACGCGCCCTGACCGACGGAGGTTGCCGTGTCCGAGCCCCCCGCTGTCGTCCACCGCCGCTACGTCTCCCGCGCCGACGTGCACTACGCGGGCGACCTGGTCAACGGCGCGTTCGCGCTGTCCTGCTTCGGCGACGTGGTGACCGACCTGGCCATCACCTTGGACGGCGACGAGGGGCTGCTGGGCGCGTACTCGATGGTGGAGTTCCACGCACCGCTGCGCGCCGGCGACGTCGTCGAGTTCCACGCGACGCTGACCCGGCAGCGCACCCGCACCCGCACGGTCGACCTGATCTGCCGGGTCGTGAGCCGCAGTGTCCCTGAGGCGGGTGACACCGCGGCGGTTGTCCTGGACGCCCCGCTGCTCGCGGTCACCGCCCAGGCCACGTACGTCGTCCCGGCGCGGTAGCAGCCGGCGCTCAGGACGCCAGCCGTTCCCGCAGTACCGCGCCCACCTCGGCGAGCGCATCCGGTCCGGTCATCGACCAGTGGTCCCCGCGGACCTCGTGGCGCTCCACCCGCTCGGCGTGGGCCTCCCAGACCTCCGCGCCCGGCGCGTCGGCGGGCTTGTCGGACGCCGTGAACACCACCACCGGACCGTCGAACCGCTCGGGCACGTGCCGACCCATCGCCTCGATGTTGCCGAGCGAGACCCGCACCACTGCCTCGATCTCGTCGTCGTCGAGCGTGGCGAAGGCGGGGGTTGCGGTGCGAACCGCGCGGGCGAGCTCGGGCAGGGGCGGCAGCGCGGCCATCGGCCGTGCCTCCTCGACCGGTTGCCCGGTGAGCATGGCGAACGTCTCGGCCGGGGTGGGTGGTTCGGCCGCCGGGCCGCTGCCCGCGATGGCGTACGCGTCCAGCAGCGCGAGCAGCGCCACCTCGTCGCCCGCGCGCCGCAGTTCGGTGGCCACCGCCTGAGCGAGCAGTCCGCCGAACGACCAGCCCAGCAGGTGGTACGGCCCGTGCGGCTGCACCGTGCGGATCTCCCTGACGAGCTCGCGGGCCTGGTCGGCGATGCCCGGGAATGAGCCGTCCACGGCCTCCCGGAGCAGGCGCGACTGCAACCCGTAGACCGGCCGCCCGGCGGGCACGTGCCCGGCGAGCCCGGCATAGGACCAGCTCAGCCCCGAGAACGGTGCGACGCAGAACAGCGGCTCCCGGTCGCCGGCCGCCCGCAGCGGAAGCAAAGTGCCGAGCGCGTCGTGACCTGCTCCCTCGCCCCGGGCCAGCAGGCCAGCCGGGGTCGGGGCGGCGAGCACGTCGCGCACCCCCAGCTCCGCGCCGGTTGCGGCGCGGATCCGCCCGACCAGTTGCACCGCGAGCAGGGAGTGCCCGCCCAGGTCGAAGAAGCTGTCGTCAGGCCCGACCGCGGTGGCGCCGAGTACCTCGGCGAACAGCGCGCACATCTGCTCCTCGCGCGGCGACCCGGGGCCACGCGAGGACGACCGTGGGCGGGGTGGGCGGGGCAGGGCGGCCCGGTCGAGCTTGCCGTTGCGGGACATCGGGAAGCGGTCCATGAGCACGATCGCCCGCGGCACCGCGTAGGGCGGCAGGGTCTCGGCGGCGGCGGTGCGCAGCTCGCCCTCGAACTCGACGGGATCGCACCAGATTGGCGGCAGCGCGGCCGGGGCGACCGTGCCGCCCGCGGCGGGCCGGGTGGCGTGCACGGTGAGCAGTCCGGTCCCGGCGAGCATCGGCTGCACGGTCTCGGCCACCTGGAAGCCCTGGGCGGTGAGCAGCTCGCGTACCCGGGCCGGCCGATCCTCCTGGTCGTGCACCTCCAGCAGGACCTGCCCGATCCTCGCCCAGTGCTCCGGGCGGACGCCCAGCAGCACGTCCAGCTCGCTCTTCTCCACGTCGACCTTGAGCAGGTCGATCCGGGGCACCCCGGTCTCGTCGATCAGGTCGGAGAGGGTGCGCAGCGGCGCCACGACGGTCTCGGCACGCAACCGGTCACCGAGCAGCTCGGCCAGGTCCGCCTCATCGCCCGGCTGCTTCCCCACGTACGCCCGAAGAAGTTGTTCCTCCTGCTCCCGGTCGGCGAACCGGCCGGACATGATGGACAGCTGCGGATAGTAGGTGAAGGTGGCCTCGCCGGCTCGGTCCGCGAGGCCGGCGCGGTGCAGCCGCACCGGCATCTCGTAGAGGTCGACGTTGGCCTGCAGCATGTCGGCCAGCTCGGGCACCGGCTCCACGGCGTGGATCGTGGCGCCGGGATAGGCGCGGTGCACGGCGAGCGAGAACAGCCCGACGTGCGCGCCCACGTCGAAGACGCACGGCGCGACCGGCAGCGCCAGGTCCGGACCCTGCCGGTCGCCGGCGAACAGCTCCCGATAGAGGAAGGCCGCTTCCCGCTGATTCGGTGCCGCCACGGTCAGCCCGTTCGCCAGCGTCTGCTCCCACTCCGGCCGGATCCGGCCGGTTCGCCGGGCCTGCGCGAGGTTGTGCAGCACCGGCGCGGTGTCGTGGTTGACCGTGACGTAGCCGATCAGCTCCTCGCCGCGCGGCACGACCGCGGCAGCGGTGATCGCCGGGTGCCGGACGAGGACGTTCTCCGTCTCGCCGGGCTCGATCCGCAGGCCGCGGATCTTGATCTGGTGGTCGACCCGGCCGAGGTAGTCCAGGTTGCCGTCGCGACGCCACCGGGCGACATCCCCGGTGCGGTACATGCGCGACCCGGGCTCACCGAACGGGCACGGCAGGAACCGCGCCGCGGTCTCCGCGGACCGGTTGTGGTAGCCGGTTGCCAGTTGGACGCCCGCGATGTAGAGCTCGCCGACCGCGCCCACCGGCACCGGCCGGTGCCAGGGGTCGAGCACGTAGAGCGCACTGTTGGGGACCGGTCGCCCGATCGGCACCCGCTCGCCCGACGCGGCCGGCAGACACTGCCAGGCGGTCACGTCGACGGCCGCCTCGGTCGGGCCGTAGAGGTTGTGCAGCTCGGCGTCGAACAGCTCGAGGAACCGGTCGCGCACGTCGGGAGGCAGGACCTCCCCGCTGCAGAACACACGGCGCAGCCCGGTGCGCGCACGCGCTGACGGCTCGTCCAGGAAGACCCGCAGCATCGACGGGACGAAGTGCGCGACGGTCACCCCTGCCTCACGGATCAGGCCGGCGAGGTAGCGCGGATCGCGGTGCCCGCCGGGTTCCGCGATCACCTGCGTCGCGCCGGTCTGCAGCGGCCAGAACAGTTCCCACACCGACACGTCGAAGCCCGCCGGGGTCTTGTGCAGCACCCGGTCGTCCTCGCCGAGCGGATAGGACTCCTGCATCCAGCGCAGCCGGTTGACGATCGCCCGGTGCGGCACCAGCACGCCCTTGGGCTCCCCGGTGGTGCCCGAGGTGTAGATCAGGTAGGCGGGGCTGTGCGGGGACAGCGCGCGGTAGGGGCGGTCCGCGGGAAGCTGGGCCAGCTGCCCGTGCACCGCCGGGTCGTCGAGCACGGTCACCGGTACGGAGCAGTCCGGCACGGGCACGCCCGTGACGGTCAGCACATGCGTCGCCGCGGAGTCGCGGATCATCAGGGCCGCGCGTCCCGGGGGCAGCTCGTCGTCGATCGGCAGGTAGGCCGCGCCGGCCTTGTGGATGCCGTGCACGGCGAGCACCAGGTCGGCGCCGCGCGGGATCGCGACGGCCACCACGTCACCGGCACGCACCCCGGCGGCGGTCAGATGCCGCGCCACCCGGTTCGCGCCGTCGTCCAGCTGGGCGTAGGTCAGCTCGCGCCCCGCCCCGGTCACCGCGACGCGGTGCGGGGTACGAGCGGCCTGCCCTTCGAACAGGTCCGGCAGGGTCTCGTCGGTGAGCGGGCGCACCGGGCCGGACTGCGCGGGCGGCTGCTCACCGGTGACCAGCTCGATGTCGTGCAGCCGCACCTCCGGGGCCGCGCCCACGGTGGACAGCACGGCCGCGAGGTGCTCCAGCAAGGCGTACGCCGTCGCGCGGTCGAACAGATCGGTCGCGTACTCCGCGGAGAGCAGCATGCCGCCCGCCGCATCCGGCTCCGCGCCCACGACCAGGTCGAACTTGGCCACGTGCAGGTCGATCAGCTCAGGCTCGACGCGCAGCTCCCCGAGCGGCGGCAGCGTGCCCGCCCCGCCGTCGCCGACCTGCAGCATGACCTGGAACAGTGGATGCCGGCCGGGGCAGCGCGGCGGGTTCAGCGCTTCGACCAGCACCTCGAACGGGACGTCCTGGTGGGCGTACGCGGTCAGGTCGGCCTCGCGCACCCGGTCGAGCAGCTCGGTGAAGGCCGGGTTGCCGCCCGTGCTGGTGCGCAGCACCAGGGTGTTGACGAAGAACCCGACGAGACCGTCGAGCTCGCGGTCGGCCCGGCCGGCGGACGGCGTGCCGAGGACGATGTCGGTGCCCGCGCCGAGCCGTGTGAGCAGGGCGGCCAAGGCCGCGTGGACCAGCATGAACATCGATACGCGGCGGTCGCGGGCGAGCCCGGCGAGGCGGGTGTACGCCTCGGCGGGCAGCTCCAGCGTCACGAGGTCGCCGTGGTAGCTGGCGTCCTCGGGCCGGGCCCGGTCGGCCGGTGGTGTGGTCTCGGACGGCAGGCCGTCGAGCACGGCGCGCCAGTGCGAGACCTGGGCCGCCATCCGGCTGTCCGGGTCGTCGAGGCGGCCCAGGACGGCGATCTGCCGTTCCGCGTGCTGGCCGTAGGCGAGCGGCAGCGGTGCCCACGACGGCGCCTCGCCCGCGGTGCGGGCCCGGTAGGCGGTGGCGAGGTCGTCGAGCAGCGGGCTCAGCGACAATCCGTCGCAGGCGATGTGGTGCAGCACCAGGACCAGCACGTGCTCGTCCACCCCGGCCGGGAAAAGGAACGCCCGCACCGGCGGCTCCGCGGCGAGGTCGAACGGCGTGGCGGCGGCCCCCCGGACCGCGGCGTCCAGCTGGCCGGGCGCGGTCTCCCGCACCTCCAGCGCCGGCTGTACATCGGTGAGGACCTCCTGGTAGGGCTCTTCATCGACGGCGGGGAAGATGGACCGCAGCGACTCGTGCCGCTCCACCACGTCGGCGAGCGCCCGGCGCAGGCTTTGCACATCGAGCCGGCCGTGCAGGCGCAGTGCGAGCGGGACGTTGTAGGTGTCGCTCGGTCCTTCGAGCTGCGCGAGGAACCAGAGCCGGCGCTGCGCGTAGGAGAGCGGGTAGCGCCGTTGGGCCTTCACCGGCACGGGCGCAGGCGGGGCTTGCTCCGGCGCGTCCTTCGCCCCCGAGAGATGTCGGGCCAGGCCCGCTACCGTGGGGGTGTCGAACAGAAGGCGCACCTCGAGCTGCCGGCCGAAGTCGGTGCGGATGCGCTCGAGCAGCCGGACCACGAGCAGTGAGTAGCCGCCCAGGTCGAAGAAGCTGTCGTCCACCGATACCGTGTCCACCTCCAGCACCTCGGCGAACAGCGCGCACAGCCGCTGCTCCAGCGGGGTCTGCGCAGCCCGGCCCGCGGTGATCCGGGGTGCGGGCAGCGCCCGGTGGTCGACCTTGCCGATCGAGGTCAGCGGCAGCGCGTCGAGGACGATGAAGCTGCCCGGCACGGAGGTGGCCGGCAGGTCGGCGGCGAGGTGGGTGCGCAGCTCACTCTCGGCGGGCACCCGCTTGTCCGGTACGACGTAGGCGACCAGCCGCGGCCCACCCGGTAGGTCGGAGCGCAGCAGCACGACCGCCCGGCTGACGTCCGGGTGCCCGGCCAGCCGGGTCTCGATCTCCGCCAGTTCGATCCGGATGCCGCGGAGCTTGACCTGCCCGTCGATGCGGCCGAGGAACTGGATCTGCCCGGCATCGTTCCACTCGCCCAGGTCGCCGGTGCGGTACATCCGCTCGCCGGGGCGGAACGGGTTGGGCACGAAGCGGGCCCGGGTCAGCTCGTCGTCGTTGAGGTAGCCACGGGCGAGGCCGACCCCGCCCACCACGATCTCGCCCGGCACACCGACCGGCACCGGCTGGTCCCAGCGGTCGAGGATGTAGACGAAGCGGTTGGGCATGGCCCGTCCGATCGGCGGCTGGGCGTGCCAGTCCTGGTGCTCGCAGGCGTAATAGCTGCACCCGATGGTGACCTCGGTCGGCCCGTACCCGTTGACGAATCGCCGGCCCGCGGTCCGCCAACGGTTGACCAGGTCGCCGGGCAGCGCCTCGCCGCCGACCAGGATGTTGCGCAGCGAGGGGTGCGCGCCGGGCGGGATGAGGTTCAGCACCGCGGGCGGCGCGCCGAGGTAGGTGATCCGTTCCCGGTCGATCAGCCCGGTCAGCGACGCGGGGTCGTTGCGGGTCGCGTCCGGGACGATGACCAGCGTCGCGCCCGAGCTCAGCGCGGCGAAGACCTCGCCCTCGGCCAGGTCGAAGGTGAAGGCGGCGTACTGCATCATCCGGTCGCCGGGTCCGAGCTCGAAGACCGACGTCATCCAGGACACGAAATTGGACAGTGCGCCGTGCTCGATGAGCACGCCCTTGGGGTTGCCGGTCGATCCGGAGGTGTAGAGCAGGTAGGCCAGCGACGCCGCGGTGGGCGTGCCGGCCGAGCGGCCCGCGGTGGGGTCGTCCTGGGCGTCGAGGTGCACGGGACGCCAGCCGGCCGGCTCGGGCAGGCGGCTCGCCAGATCGCTGCGGGTGACGACGAACCTCGCCCCGCTGTCGGCCAGCTGGTAGGCGATCCGGTTGGGCGGGTGCCCGAGGTCGAGTGGCAGGAAAGCCGCGCCCGCCCGCAGGATGCCGAGGAAGGCGATCACTACGTCGGCGCCGCGGGGAAGGCCGACCGCGACGACCTCCTCGCCGGCCACCCCGGCGGCGTGCAGCCGCGCGGCTAGCTCGTCCGCGCGGGCCAGCAGATCCCGGTACGAGTACTCGGTCTCGCCGTGGCGCACCGCGACGGCCAGCGGGGTACGGCGCGCCTGCGCGGCGATCTGCTGCTGGATCGGCTCCGCCCAGTACGGCCGCCGTGGTCCTTGCCAGGCTTCGAGGGCCTGCTCCCGCTCGACAGGAGACAGCAGAGGCAGCTCGGAGAGCCGCAGCCGGGCGTCACGGGCCACCGCGTGCAGGACGGCGCAGAGGTGCCCGACGAACCGTTCGACGCGGGACCGGTCATAGATCTCGACCCGGTAGTCAGCGTTGATCACGAGCTGATCGCCGATCTCGGTGACCGTCATCGACATGTCGAACGGGTGCGTGTCCGGACCGGTGTCCAGCAGCGACACGTCGACGTCCGGCAGGCTCAGCGCGCTGCCGGAGGCGTTGCCGGGCAGCAACTGCAGGCCGACCTGGAAGATCGGGTGCCGTCCCGGGTCTCGCTCCGGGCGGACCCGGGCCACCACTTTTTCGAACGGGACGTCCTGATGACGCCAGGCGTCCAGGATGGTCTGCCTGGCCCGCCCGAGGATCTCCTCGAACGGCGGGTCGCCGGACAGGCTGGTCCGCAGCGTCACCATATTGACGAAGTGCCCGACGATACCGTCCAGCTCGGGGCGGGAGCGGCCGGTTGTGGTGGTGCCGATGACGATGTCGTCCTGACTGGTGTAGCGGGCCAGCACCGCGTCGAAGGCGGCGATCAGCGTCATGAACATGGTCGCCCCGTGGCGGCGGGACAACTCGGCGAGGTCGCGCACCACCGCGCCGGAGAGCGTGGCGGCGACCGTGTCGCTCCGGTCGGACGGCACGGGCGGATGGGGCCGGTCGGCGGGGAGCGTGAGGACCGGCAGGTCGGCGAGGTTGCGCTGCCAGAACTCCAGCTGCCGTTCCGACTCGTCGACGCGGGCCGCGTCGCGCTGCCAGACGGCGAAGTCGGGGTACTGCACCGGCAGCGCCGCGAGGTCGGCGGCGCGGTCGGCCACCGCGGCGGCGTAGAGCTCGCTGAGGTCACCTATCAGGATCTGCGCCGACCAGCCGTCGGCGCAGATGTGGTGCATGACCAGGCACAGCAGATAGTCGCGCGGGCCGAGCAACACTATGACGGCGCGAAAGAGCGGGCCGGCGGTGAGGTCGAACGGCTCGTGCAGGTTCCGCCCGGCCCAATCGGCGGCGACCGCGTCGCGGTCGGCAGGCGCGGTGCCGGACAGGTCGACGACGCGGACAGCGTCCTGGTGCTCCAACGTCACTGTCTGTGCCGGGCTGGGCCCGTCCAGCAGGCGGATGCGCAGCGACTCGTGGCGGTGGATGAGGCCGTGCAGGCCGGCGGCGAGCGCGCCCAGGTCAACCCCTCCGCGCAGCCGGTAGGCCGCGCCGACGTTGTAGGTGCTGCGACCGGGGTCCAGCCGGTCGACGAACCAAAGCTGCTCCTGCAGGAACGACAGCGGCAGCGAGGACGCACCAGGTTCACGGGGCGGTATCCGGTCGCCGGGTCCTGACGGGCGTGCCAGTCGCGCGGTGAGGCGTCGCAGCACTTCGTCGCGGCGGTCCCTGGACAGGCCTTCGAAGTTCTCCGCGAAGCTGGTCACGCCGGCCCCCCATAGTTCACTTCAGTATGCAGAGTGTTGACTACAGTAATCATGAGCCAGTAACACGTCAACGGTCGCGAAGTGCGGCATAAGCGCCCCCACGGAGCGTCACCGCAAGCGTTCTGTCGCGAACCCGACAGAACAGTATTGCTTATTGCATGCATGCGAAGACGCGCTGTAGTCATGTGTGACTGCAGTCAATCATTGGAGGTCACGCCGTGTACCACACTGTCGCTGTTGACTGGCCCTGGTAAATCACCCTCGGCCGACTCCACTTCGCCCCCGGTCGCCACCGGCCGGGGCCTCCCCCACCCACCACAGAGGAGCGGAGGGCGTCCATGCTCGGCGCCGTTCTGCACGGCCCCGGCGACCTTCGCGTCCAGGAGCGCAAGCATCCACGGATCCTGACGCCGACCGACGCGGTCATCCGGGTCACCGCCACCTGCGTCTGCGGTTCCGATCTCTGGCCCTACCGCGGCATCGAGAAGGTCCCGTGGCCCCGACCGATGGGCCACGAGTACGCCGGAGTCGTCGAACAGGTCGGCGACGACGTACACACGATCCAGCCCGGCCAGTTCGTGGTCGGCTCGTTCTTCGCCTCCGACAACACGTGCGATATCTGCCGCTCCGGCTACCAGAGCTCGTGCATCAACCGCGTCGGCATCGGCTCCCTCGGCGCCCAAGCGGAGCACCTACGTGTCCCGCTCGCCGACGGCACCCTCGTACCCACCCCCGGCACGCCACCCGACGCCCTGATCCCCGCCCTGCTCGCCGCGTCCGACGTACTCGGCACCGGCTGGTTCGCCGCGACCGCAGCCCAGGCCGGTCCAGGCAGAACGGTCGTGGTCGTCGGCGACGGCGCGGTGGGCCTACTGGCCGTCCTCGCCGCCCGCCAACTCGGCGCGACCCGCGTGATCGTGATGAGCAGGCACGAGTCCCGCCAGAAGCTCGCCCTCGACCACGGCGCCACCGACATCGTCAGCGAGCGCGGCGACGACGGCGTGGCACGCGTCAAGGAACTCACCGGCGGGCTGGGCGCTCACTCGGTCATCGAGGCGGTCGGTACCCAGGAGGCGATGATGCAGGCCGTCCGGTGTGGCCGCCCCGGCGGCCATATCGGGTACGTCGGCATCGCGCACGACGTCGAGCTGCCAGGCCACGAGCTGTTCTTCGCCCAGGTGAGCCTGCAGGGCGGTCTCGCACCGGTACGCCGCTTCCTGCCCGAGCTGATCGACCTGATCTGGACGGGGCGGATCGACCCGGGCCGCGTCTTCGACCTCGACCTGCCACTGACCCGGGCCGCAGAGGGGTACGCGGCGATGCACGAGCGCCGCGCCGTCAAGGTCCTGCTGCGCCCCTGACCGGGACGGGTCGGACGAGACGTCGGCTGATCTGGTCACCCCATGCCACTCCCCGCGTCACTGGCCGATCTGATCGGGCAGTACCTGCCGCCCGCGACCGGGGTCAGCTACTTCACCGAACACGCCGCCGCGCTGGGCGCGGGCGATGCCGTCTACATCGCCAGCTGTCAGGCCGACCCGCATCTCGACCTGTCCGGGCGCACGCCGGACGAACCCGGGTACCGCCCGTTCACCGACGTGCTCGCCGACTGCCGACGACGACCGGGGCCGGCACGAACTACGCACCGTCCAAGTTCTGCCCGCCCCGCCCGAGCTGAACTTCCCGCACGTCGCCCAGGTGTTCCTGTGGTGGCCCCAGCCTTCAGGTCATGGGCCAGAGCCGCCAGCCGCTGGTGGAAGCCATCGCGCATGATCAGCACCAGGGTCACCCCTTCCGTACCGATCAGCCCGGCCAGCCGGGCGAGAATCTCCTGTCGGACCCGGTCCGGCCCCGCAGCAGGCAGTCTCTATCGGTGCACTCGACCGCCGCTCGGGCTTGTGAACGCCGGGCGGACAGCCTTATGGAAAGCCGCGGCGCTTCTACTGTAGTGGCGTTCTGGTCGTTCGAGACACTCGGGCTCGTCGCCGAACTGGACGGCGCCGGCGCGACGGTGGCCGAGTTCGTCCGGTCGCAGCCGGACGGCGCTCCCGAGTACCTGGTACGCGACGGCCGCGCCTACCGGGTGCTGACAGACTTTTTGATCACCACACCGGCGCGGGCTTCGAGGAACGACATGACGCCCTGTGCGGCGATGCCTGCGGCGAGCGCGCCACCCACTCGGAGCCTGATTCGCTGCAAGTGCCCCGCGCCAGGTGTACTGGTCATAGACCCGCCACGTCGACCAGATCTTCGCCGTTCTTTCGCCTGTCTCGTTCGTGAAGTGTATGCCTGCGATACGGAAACCTACGCTGCGGCGCGGTCCGGGATGGAGAACGACGTCGGCTGGCCCGTCGCCTCCAGCACAGACATCCACAGGTCGCCTCCGGGGTCGACCTGGTTCCTGGAGGCTACGGCCAGCGGTATCGGTACGTGCACGAACCGATTCCGCCAGCTGCCGACCACCATCTCGGTGCGGCCGGCCATCGCCGCGTGCACGGCCGCTTGAGCGAGACGCAGGCAATACACGCTGTCGTACGGGTTGGCGGGGACGCTGCGGATCACGTAGCTCGGGTCGATGTACTTGAGATTGATTTCCTGCCCGGCCGTCGCAAAGTCGGACAGGACACGGCCGCGCAAGTAGATGCCGAAGTCGCCGAGGAGCCGGTTGCCCGAGGCGTCCGCGCCGTCCGCCGCCAGGTACTCCTGGCCGGCGCCCTCGGCGACCACCACGAGCGCGTGCCCGCGTTCGCGTACGCGCCGCCGCAGGTGAGGCAGGAACCCGTCCAGATCGACCGGCACCTCGGGGATCAGCACGTAGTCGGCGTCGTTGTTGGCCAATGCCGCGTAGCAGGCGATGAATCCCGACTGCCGGCCCATCAGCCGTACCAGGCCAACGCCGCCGGGCTGGGCCGTGGCCTCGATGTGCGCGGCTCGGATCGACTCGGTCGCCTTGCCGAACGCGGTCTGGAACCCGAAGCTGTGCCCGATCCACGGGATGTCGTTGTCGATCGTCTTCGGCACGCCGACCACAGCGATCCGCCGTTCGCGGGTCGTGATCTCCTGGGCGATCCGCTGGGCTCCGCGCATCGAGCCGTCGCCACCGATCACAAACAGGATGTTCACGCCGAGGTGGTCGAGGCAGTCGACGATCTCGACCGGATCTTGGTTGCCGCGTGAGGTGCCGAGGATGGTCCCGCCGTGCTCGTTGATGTGCTGCACCCCGGCCGGCGTCAGCTCGAGAATGTCGTGCCCGTGCCGGGCGACCAGCCCGCGGTAGCCGTTGCGGAACCCGACGATACGCGACACGCCATAATGCGAAGTCAACTCCAGGACCAGCCCGCGGATCACGTCGTTGAGTCCCGGGCACAGTCCGCCGCAGGTCACAATGCCCACCCGGATCTTCGCCGGATCGAAGAAGATCTGGCGCCGCGGACCGCCGGGCTCAAACGACGGCGGCTTGCCGGTCCGCTCGCCCACCATGGCAAGGGTGTCGTCGAACAGCACGCGATCTGCCTCGTCGACGTAATGCTCGGTGGTGCCATGCCGATCGAGCAACCCTGGCAACGGTGAGTCGATCCGGCACTCGCCGAGCGTCCGCACCAGCAGATCCGCCGCCTCCACCATGGTCCGAAGACTAGGCGGCCAACGTTTCCGGTTGATGCCACGACGGGACGTAGCTCCGCCCACCGGCTTGCGCTCACGGCACGTGGGCAACACCGGAACCGCGGATTCAGGGGCTCGCTTCCCGACGTCTTCAGGAAGCCGGTGACCGGCACCACCAGGTGGCGCCACCAGTCGCGGCTCTTGTTGCGCACGAGGTTGTGGACCACCACGGCCACGTGCAGCGCGAGGAACGCGGTCATGGCGCCGAAGTTGACGAGCGAGGCCCTGAGACCCGCCCGCCACATCCAATGGATCTTCACGCAACGGCTGGCCGGCATCAGCGCCGCCGGGATCGCTCGCACCCTCAACTCGCTCGGTGTCGTCCCGCCGTCCGCTCACGACCGGACCCCGCAACCCGCACCGCACCGGTGCCGCCTGGACCCTGCGCACGGTCGCGGCGCCGCCGAACACTTCATCTCCGCACTCCGATGCCCCTACAAGCGGGCCGTCGCGGACGGGCTGATCGCCGAGGGAGACAACCCGGTCCTGGCACTGCCACCGATGCGCGATCGTCAGCGCCCTCACCCGTGCACGCACGCGGCCTCTCAACCGCGCTGATCGAGCTGTCTCGCCGTACATAGTCGTGCCGCGGCGTCAGCTATGGTTTCCCGACTGGCGGGTTGTTGGGCGGGGGGTCTTACAGGCCGACTTTCTTGGCGCCGTAGGTGGCCTGGGCGGTGGTGAAGCCCTCGAACTTGAGTTGCCTGATCAGCCCGGACCGGGAGAACGAGCTGGTGTCCAAGTAGTCCTGGGCCTTCTTGGCGGCCTGGTCGTTCCAGTCCGCTTTCTGGGCGTCCACGCCGACGGTGGCGTCCTTGGTGGAGAACCCCTCGAACTTGAGCTGCTTGATCAGCCCGGAGCGCGAGAAGGCCGTGTACGACAGGTAGTCGGCGGCCTTGTCGACCGCGTTCTCCTGGGAGACGGTCAGCTTCTTCTCAGGCTCGGGCTCGTCGACCGGCTCGGCGGGTGCTGCCGTGGTGGGCTTGGCGGCCTTCTTGGTGGCGGTCGGCGCGGCGGCAGCGGGCTTGGAGGTCGCCTGAGTCGTGGCGATGACACCGATCGTGTTATTTGCCTCGGGCTTGTCGCTGTTCCCACCCGCGAAAGCAGCGCCGACGCAGACCAGCAGGAGAAAGACACCACCGCCGATGAGGCCGAACTTCAGCTTCTGGCCGGTCTTCTTCTTGGGCTCGGGAACCAGCATCGGCGGCGGCCCGAACTGAGGCGGCTGCTGGCCGTACGGGGGCGGCTGCTGGCCGTACGGGGGCGGCTGCTGGCCGTACGGGGGCGGCTGCTGGGCGGCATACTGCGGGGGCTGCTGGCCGTACTGAGGAGGTGGTTGTTGGCCGTACTGAGGAGGCGGCTGCTGCCCGTACTGCAGCGGCGGCCCGTAGAGCTGTGGCGGCTGCTGGCCGTACTGGGGCTGGTGCGGGTCGTCCGGCGGCTGGAAAGGCGAACTCATGCGTGCTTCTCCTTGTGGCGCTTTATCACAGCGCCTTCACGAGGGCGGGTCGCTTCATCATTGGCGCGCCGGAGGGTCCGGTGATGTAGACGTCTGGCGCATGCCGCGTTTGGGGCCGTAAGCGTGCGGCTTCCAGTAACCGCTGCGGTACACCCGAACGGACAGCTTGCGACCTTCGCAGGCTTCGGTTTCTTAACCGCCCGGCGGGCTGGCGGCGCAGGTCGATGAGCTGGACGTCCTCGGGCTTCTTGCCGCAGTGAGGGCGCGCTGGTACCTACGTACCGCTATCAGGAGAGGGCAGGGCGAGGCCAGAACTGTAGACGACGGGCAGCGCCGAGCAAGGGCCTGCGCGGATCGCCCTGTTCGAGACCAGATCTCAGTTCGGCCGAAACCAAGGCCTCGCACTTCGGGACGTCGGCGTCGACCACCCCGGCGTCGGCGCCACCTCGAAGGAGGACTGCGTGGGGTGAACGCTCCGCTCGTCAATTCAGGGTAGGTTGCTAACAAATCATGCACCCGGAGGGGCCTGGGCAGATGACCGATGGCGCTGATGATCCGATCGCTGTGAAGCTGGGTTATCTGTTTGGGGCCAGCGACACCGACCGGGACGGATTTGTCGACTGGAACGACTATGAGCGGCTGATCGGTCGCTACCTGAGCGGATACGGCATCGTGGCGGAGGACCGCCGGGCGCATGCGCTGCGAGCCGCTTATCGGATGTACTGGTCGGAGCTGCTGCGGCAGGTGAACGGCATCGATCGGCTGTCGAAAGAGCAGTTCGTGGTTGCAAACAAGGCTGCGGGCGCCGACCGGAGCCGGTTCACCATGGCCGATGTGGTCCCACAGGCGGTCTTCGACGTGATGGACGCCGATGCGGACGACGCCATCAGCAAGCCGGAGTACAAGGTGTTCCTGCAGGCTTGGGGTGTATCGGACCTCGAAGCGCTGAACGTGTTCCTGGAATTGGACACCGATGACGACGGACGGATCAGCCGCGGAGAGTTCATCGGTGCGATCCGGGATTTCTTCACCTCGCCCGAGCTCGACTCGCCCGCCAGCCTCTTCTTCGGCCACATCGAACGCTGAATCGCCAGGGCCCCCGGAAGGGTGGCGGCTGGCTGGTGAACGCAGACTGTCGGCCACTTGCGACTCTCCGCGGTTCTCGTTGGTCTTACCGATGATGAGGCGCCCATCCGGCGCCACCACGTGGTCGAGAAGGTGGTGCACAAAGCCTTCACGGCGTCGGCGAGGCACGTACTCCAAGCCCGTGCGCACAAAATCGAAGCGCGGCGGCGGTTGCCAGCCGTAACAGCAGTCTCGTCGCGGGGCAGGTCACGGCGGGTCGAGGCGGTAGCCGAGCCCGCGTACGGAGATCAGGATGCGCGGGTGGCGCAGGTCGCCACCGAGCCGGTTGCGTAGCCGGCGGATGTGCACGTCGAGGGTGTTGGAGGTTCCTCACTGTGGCTCCAGATCAGCTGGTTGATCTGCTGTCGGGTCAGGACCCGGCCGGTGCGCCACCGACCCCGGCCGTGAAGAGCGACCCCGGCCGACGCACCAGGGGCTCGATCTCGTCGGCCGGCACCGGCCGGGAGAACAGATAGCCCTGGCCGTGCGTGCAGCCCAGCTCGCGGACCAGGGCGAGCTCCTCCTCGGTCTCGATGCCCTCGGCGATGACCTTGAGCTGAAGGTTGAGACCCATCGTGACGATCGTCCGCACGAGCTCTCGGCTGCGCGGGCTGCCGGCCAGGCGCGATACGAACGAACGGTCGATCTTCAGCGCGTCGAACGGCAGGTCGTGCAGCGCCTCCAGAGAGGAGTAGCCGGTGCCGAAGTCGTCGATGTGCACCTCGGCACCCATCGCGATGAGATCGGTGAGCGTGCGGGTGGCGTGCCGGGCGTCACGCATGATCACGCCCTCGGTGATCTCGACCGCCAGGCAGCTCGGATCGGCGTCGGCCGCAGCCAGCGCCTCCACCACGTCCTCGATCAGATTGCCGTGCCGGAACTGGCGGTCGGAGACGTTGACGCTCATCCGCATCGACTCGCGGCCGGGCAGACAGCGCCACGCCGCGATCTGCCGGCTGGCCGTACGCAGCACCCACGTACCGATCTTGGTGCCGAGGTCGCTCTCCTCGGCGATCGGCAGGAAGACCGGAGGCACCAGCAGGCCCCGGGTCGGGTGCCGCCAGCGCAGGAGCGCTTCCACCCCGGTCACCATGCCACTGTCCAGGGCCACGATCGGCTGGTAGAAGAGCTCTAGCTGGCCGTTGTCGATCGCGTGCCGCAGCTCCGCGCCGGTGCGCAGCCGGTCGAGCGCCGACGCGTGCATCGACGGCGCGAACAGCGCGTACGTGCGCTTGCCGCTGCTCTTGGCGAAGTACATGGCGGCGTCGGCGTCGCGCATCACCGCCTGCGTGTCGACGTAGCTGTCGGAACCGACCGCGATGCCGATGCTGGCCGTGACGGTGACGTCGGTGTCGCCCAGGCAGCAGGGTGCGGCCACGGCCACCTGCAGCCGCTCGGCCACCGCGCCCGGGGCCTCCGGCCCGGTGATGTCCTCGATCAGGACGGCGAACTCGTCGCCGCCGAGCCGGGCCGCCACCTCATTGGCCCGCAGCACCGCGGTGACCCGGCGGGACACCTCTTGGAGCAGCTGGTCGCCCGCCTCGTGGCCGAGGCTGTCGTTGACCACCTTGAAACCGTCCAGGTCGAGCAGGAGGACGGCGTAGCCGTATTCCTGCCGGCGCCGAGCCCGGTCCATCGCCAGCATCAGCCGGTCGCGGAACTGGCCGCGGTTGGGCAGCCCGGTCAGGTCGTCGTAGAGGGCGGCCCGCCGCAGCACTTCCTCCTGCTCGCGCAGGCTCTGGAGGACCGATTCGTGTTCCAGGGCGACGCTGAGCAGGGCCGCCCATTGGTTCATCGTCTCCCGGCCCTCGGCCAGTTCCCCCTGGACCGGCCCGACCAGGGCGAACATGCCCCAGTCGCCGTCGCCGACCTTGAGATGGGCGATGTAGATCATGTCGTCGGCGGCAGTGTTGGCCGTCGCCAGCAGGCCGGGCGGCGGAAACCGCTCGATGTTGATCCGGCCGCCGCCCGGGGTGGTGGTCCCGGCCGCCCGGTCGTAGGTCGCGATCACGTCGAGCGTACCGCCGGTGGCGTTGCGCTGGCCCGGCCACAGCCCCAGGCAGCCGGCGCGGATGTCAGTGGCCCGCAGCCACTCCAGCGAGCGCGGGTCCCGTTCCTGGCTGCGCAGCAGCTCCATGCTCACGGCGTACTGGGTGCCGAGCGCCGCCATGGCCGACCGGCCGCGTTCCGCCTCGCGCGACACCTGCGTGTGGGCCAGCACCACGAAGATCTGGTGCACGAGATCCTCGATCGGCCGGTGCACCGTGCGGTCGCCGCCGGCCGCGAGCCGCAGTGCCCGGCCATGGTCGCGGATCAGCCGCATCACGGCCACCGCGGCCTCGTAGTCCACCAGCCGGTGGGCGACCGGCAGCAGCATCCGGCGCAGCCCGGCACCGACCGGCGTGGGGAGACCCGAGGCGGCGTCGTCGAGTGTCGAGGCGATGCTCTCAACCGACATCTCGAATTCGGTCGTCCGCGCGTCGGAGGACGGGGACGGGGTTTCGCAGCCGACCACCGTACGGATCTCGGTCAGCAACCCCTCGGGGTCGGACCCGTCGTCGGAGTGCTCGGATGCCAGCGCCAGCGGGCCCGGGCAGCCGCACGATTCGCGGATCACCAGGTGCGCCGGCATCCGGTGCTCCTCGTCCGGGACCTGCTCGCCGTCCACCAGCCGCAGTGCGAGGTTCGCGGCCAGCCGGGCGATGTCGTCCAGCGGTTGCCGCAGGGTGGTCAGGCTGGGAATGATGGCGGCGCCGCCCATCATGTCGTCGAACCCGATCACGGCCTGGTCCGCGGGCAGCTGGCAGCCCATGGCGGTGAGCGCCCGCAGGACGCCGAAGGCGTTCTCGTCGTTGCCGCACAGCACCGCGGTCGACGGGAGCCCGGCCGCCAGCATCGCCTCGGCCGCCAGCTCTCCGCCCCTCTCCTGCATGCCACCGGTGTCGAAGTGCAGCCCCTCCGGATCGAGGCGGTGCTCGGCCATGACCTCGCGGTAGGCCTCATAGCGTTCCAGAGCGTCGGACTGGCCCAGGTGCCCGGCGAACGCGATCCGGCGGTGGCCGTGCTCGATCAGATGCCGCATCGCGGCGCGGATGCCCGGTTTATTGTCGGGCAGGACGATGGGGCAGCTCACCCCCTCGGGGCGTGCGCTGATCACAACGACGGGCCGTCCGGTCGCCTGGACCGCCCGGAGGTAGGCCGAGCTGGCACCGGTCAGCAACGTCACGAACCCGTCGATGTAGTCCCAGGCCACCCGGTGGGGAAAAGGCGGCGGGTCCTGGAAGTCCCGGTTGAAGGTGCCCGCGTCCAGCGTCTGGATCGCGATGATCCGGCCGCCGTGCGCCGCCACCTCGGCCTGGATGCCAGCCAAGAGCGCGCCGTAGTAGAAGCCGCCGAACGAGGTCGACAGCACACCTACGACCGGACCCTGTTTCCCCATGCAGCCCCTCCCAGCGCCGAGCGGACGTCCCCCCAGGCTAGAGCGGACAGCTCGACCTTTCCGGCGAATCGGGCGCGGGGCCAGGACCGCGGTCAGCCGGGCGAACCGGCGACGCCCGCGGCCTTCGTCGCCAACCGAACCTGCTTTTCACCGTGGCCGACGAGATGCTGGGCTCGGCCGCCGACGCCGAGGACGTGCTGCAGGAGACCTGGATCCGGTGGGCCGAGGCCGACCGGGTGCCAAGTGCGGGATTCCCGCGCTTACATGGTCCGCATCACCACCCGCCAGGCCCTGATGCGGCTGCGGTCTCTGCGCCGACGCCGGGAGACCTACGTCGGCCCGTGGCTGTTCATCGGGTGAACGCTGGTCGCCATCGACAACAGCCGCACCGTATTCACGATAACCAGGCAGCCAGGGCCACGATTGCGCTGTCGAGCCCCGCTGTAACTGTCAACGCGACATGGGAGCCTTCCCGTTGCAACGGCCCAGGGCACGGTCGATCAGTCCGTTTGCGGCGCCGAGATATTCCTCGGGACGCAGGGCGCTCGCCAGCTTCGCCCCGAGCAGCTCCTTGACGTCGCCGCCCTCCATGGTCACGCGGGCGAGCAACTTCTTCGCCGCCACCTTGCCCAGCTCCGGGGCCAGGACGGCGGCCAGACGCTCGGTGACGATCGCCGCGCCGGTCAGCGCCACGTTTCGTGCGCATCCGGTCCGGGAAGACGATCAGGCCCGACGTGAGCTCCGCGGCCGTCTCGGCGGAACCGGCGGCCACGCGCAACAGCTCGCGCAGCGGCTGCCTCAACTTTCGGCGCGGCCAAGTGGATGCAGGATTCGGTGTCGTGATGCCAGAAGTGGTGCATGGCCTTGGCGAGGCTGCGGGCCAGGGCCGGGTCGCGGGTTCCGCGGCTGAGCAGGTAGATGACGAGGTTGTCCTCGGTGGGGATGCCGTAGCGGTCGGCGAAGCGGGTCAGGCCTTCGGCCAGGAGCCGTCCGTAGTTCTCTGCCCGGATCTGGGCGACGAAGCTCATCTCGTGCTTTCGAGGTCTTCACCCCCCGAGGAAGGCGCCACCGAACACATCGGCCTCGACCATCTCCCCCACGTCAGCACCTTCATCGCCAACTGGGTGGCCGGCACTTTCGCGGCCCTGGCACGGGTAAGCGGAACCAGGCCAGCACACGGTGCCGGCGTGCTGAACCGGCGTGGTGCGGCATCCTTCTGGCAGCAAGCGCCACGGGCGCCCTAGCGGCGCTAGCATCGCACAGGTCTCCAGCAACCAGGCGATGCTCTTCGACTTCAGCGGGAGCAGGTCCAAGCCTTCCACATCGCGCCACCGGGGTACAGAAATCGGCGTGTTCTAGCAAGGGAAGATCAAGGCGGTGCGGATCGCCCTACCTGCGCACTTCAGAGCCGGCGCACCAGAAGCTCCTCAGCTACCCGGCTGACGGATTGCGGCGCCCGGATCGGTGCTCTGCTCAAGGGCCGTCCACCACTCCTCCAGCTCATCGACCCGGTTCTGGAGTGCGGCGTTCGCCGCCCGGGCCGTCGCCAGTTCCTCGGTCAGCGCACCGATCGGCCCCGAGGCGGTCAGGGCGTCGAGCCAGCCCGCGACCAGCCGATCCTCAGCGGCGACCCGGCGGAGTGCGGAGGCGACCACCTCCGGTGACAACTCAGCCACGAACTCTCTCGGAAGCGTGAGCAGGCGAGCGACCTCGCCGAGGCTCCGCGCGGCGCTCATCTGGCGCCGAAGGCGCTCGGCGGACGGCACCGCCGGTTCGGCCGGTGTCGCAGCCGCGATCGGCTTGGCGGGAGAAGGAGCGGGCTTCGACACAGGCGCGGGCGTAGGTGCCGGCTCCGGGTCAGGCTCGGCCTCTGACGGAAGTTCGGGAAGGTCGTCCCCCACCCAAGTGTAGGCCAGAGTGTCGCCCTTCTGCCGTCGGACGACATTTGGCCACTTGGGCAGAACCGCCAGCGCGCGGGGCCCGTGCCGGGCCCAGGTCTCGTTCCGCAGACCGAGCTCGGCCAGACGCTCCCGGATCTCCCGCACCTTCAGCGGGACCGACGACTCGGCCAACAGGTGGAGAACCACCGCGAGGGGCTCTTGGGCGAAGACGGCGTGGAACAGCCGGGAGTCGGAAAGAGCCAGAAAACGCAGCGAACCCCTCGTCGCGACGTGAACGCCGGCGCCCCGCGGGACAAGCTCTTCCTCATCGGTGTCATCCCACTTGACCTGATAGTTCGTCCCGTCATCCGCGAGGATCGATCCGGCTCGGGTACGGCGTACGCCGAACGAATCGGAAACCCGGACAAGACCCTGATCTGCGCTCACGAATGCGACTGTAATGGTTATCGTCGCAGCCGGGGCGCCGGCCGGAGCCAGCCCATCCTGGCCAGGCTCATCGGCCGTGTGCGCCCAGCGCCGGCTTGGCGGAACAACTCTGAGAGAAGATGGGCGCGCTCGCCGGCCGCCCGTACGGACAGATCGGTGAGCTTGTCACTCGGTTCGAGATCGAGCGTGAACGTGTGCCCGTCCCGGGGCTTCCTGGACGCGCTGCTGCCGCGGATGGGCATGGAGACCCGCCAGGCCACCCAACTGAGGGCCAACCAGCGCAAGTTTTTGCAGGAAGCGACCGAAAGGGCACTCGACAAGTGAATCTCGAACATGCCGCCGCCCTGACTCCATTCCTGGTGGTCCTCGCGCTGCCCGGCTGGAGTCTGTGGCGGATGGTCAGGGGGTCTGCGCGCCGGTGACCGGCGACGGCCGGCCTGGTTCGGCCATGCCACCTGGGCGTCGCTCTTCCTCATGGTGCTCGCCTGGCTGTGGGGGCTGGCCGTCGGGCCCGCCCTGCAGAGTCTGGAAGAGAAATGCTCGATCCGGCATCACCAGCCCTACGACGACGCGTACCACCAGGCCCACCACGACGAAATGCAATGCCGACTACGACCTGGTTCCGGCGTGGGTGAACCCGACGATCGTCGTGTTCTTCCTACTCCTCGTGGAGACCATCGCGGGCCTCGTCTGAACGTAGGCACACCGGTCGACCATGAAGGGAAACTCCCCCATGACGTCTGGCAAGATCTCCCGTCGCCGCCTCCTCACCGCTACGGCGACGGTCACCGGCGCCGCGGTGGCAACCCCGCTGCTGGCCGCCGGCCCCGCCCAGGCAGCCGCGGGCGGGCCCTCGGCGAACGGCTGGCCTGAACTCCCCAAGGCTCCCTGGCAACCCGTCGAGGCGGCGGACTGGTGCAGCTGACCGGCGGCGCCGCTGCACTGCTGCTCACCTATGTCGCCCGCCGCTTCCACTACGAGATCGATCAGCTGCGCGCCGGCGACCTGACCGGGTAACAGCTCCGGTCTTTTGGAGAGCGAGAAGGGCGTGGGGGTTCGACTCGATGCGAAGCAAACGCTTCTGACCGGAGCTGACCTGCGTTGGGTAAAGGCGTGTATCCAGATCGACACAAACAAATACCCATCCCATCCTATCTACCATCATTCCACTTCAGTAGCTTCACCGGAACCCCGCTCGGAAAGCTTCACCCGGGCGGGGTTCTTCTTGCTCGAATCCGAGCTCTGGCGAGTGGATACTCGGCGACTTCAAAAGGGCTCCTCATCGCCAGCGGCCGAGGGGCGGGATGGTGACATCGATGCCGTGCAGGCGGCGCAGGACGTGGCAGGTTGCTAACACGGCGGGATGCTCGGTGCCTGGGTGATCACCTGCCGACGTTGTTCGGGTGCGGCGAGGAGGGTGCCGCGGATGGCGAGGTTGTCGGCCTCGGACCCGGAGCCGGTGAACACGATCCCGGCCGGGTCGGTGCCGATCAGCGCCGCGACTTGCGTCCTCGCGGTGGCGAGTGAGGTAGATCGGCTCGCCGTCCAGGCCGGGAAGGGTGCTCATCCTCGATGTTCCACGGGGTGGGTGCTGGTTGGCGTAGGTGGGTTTCGTACATGCGGATCGCGACGATGATGCCGGAGGCGGCGGTGAGCGCGGCGATGAGCCAGATGGCCGCGCGCAGGCCGAGCAGGTCGGCGGTGATGCCGGCGATCAGGGCGCCGATGGCGTAGCCGAGGTCGCGCCAGAGGCGGTAGGCGCCGACGGCGCGGGCGCGCCAGGTGGGGTGGGCGACGTCGCCGATGACGGCGAGCAGGACGGGGTAGACCATGGCAGTGCCGGCGCCCATCAGGACGGCGGCGATCACCCACACGGTGAAGCCGGTGGTGGCGGCGACCAGCGCGATCCCGGCGGCTTGCAGCAGCATCCCGGCGACGATGAGCCGTTTGCGGCCCCATCGATCGGATAGGCCGCCGGTGGCCATCTGCCCGAACCCCCATACGGCGGGATAGAGGGCGACCAGGACGCCGATGCGGGCGATGCCGAGGCCGGAGGTGGCGAACAGGATGGGGAACAGGCCCCAGGCGAGGCTGTCGTTGAGGTTGTTGACCAGCCCGGCTTGGCTGGCCGAGGAGAGGGCCTTCTCGCGGAAGCTGGTGAGGGTGAAGATCTGCCGTCCGGTCAGTGCGTCGTGGTGATCGCCGTTGGTCGGGGTGTGGGTACGGGCTTCATGGATGGCGTGGTGGCGGGTCTCTTTGACGAACACCGTCGACAGGCCCAACCCGAGTGCGGCGAAGGTGAGGCCGAGCAGGAACGGTGCCGGGCGCAGGCCGTGGTCGGCGGCGAGCCAGCCGGTCGCGGCGGAGGTGGCGGCGACGGCGAGGTAGCCGGCGGCCTCGTTGAAGCCCATGGCCAGGCCGCGCCGGTCGGGGCCGACGAGGTCGATTTTCATGATGATGGTGGTGGACCAGGTCAGGCCCTGGTTGACGCCGAGCAGGACGTTCGCGGCGATGACCCACCACCAGGACGGTGCCCAGATCAGCAGCAGGGGTACGGGCAGGCCGATCAGCCATCCAGCGATCAGGATCGGTTTGCGGCCGTAGCGGTCCGAGAGTGCGCCGGCCGCCAGGTTCGTCAGGGCCTTGGTGACGCCGAACGCGACGATGAAGGTCAGCGAGGCGGTGAACGCGGCGAGGCCGAACACCTGGTCGGCGAGCAGCGGCAGGACCGTGCGTTCCTGGCCGATCATCCCGCCGACCAGGGCGTTGACCGCGACCAGGAGGACGAACTGGGGCAGATTCTGGCGCAGCCCCAGCCGCAGCGGCGCCGGTGTCGAGGAGGTCATCGGCCGGTGTCCAGGGTGCGGCCGGTGGCTGCGGCCCAGTCGTGGGCGCCTCCGGCGAGGATGGCCACGTCGGTGTGGCCGGCGCGTTCGAGCAGACTGGCCCCGGTGGCGGCGCGTTCGCCGTGTCCGCACATCACCGTCACCGGTCCGCGTGGCAGGTCGCGGGCGTGTTCGGTCAGGTCGCCGAGTTCGATCAGGTGCGCGCCGGGTAGGTGCCCGGTGGTGGTCTCGCTGGCCTGGCGTACGTCGCTCGCGTGGGTGGCGTCCATCTGCGCCGCCTTCACGATCCGTGCCGTGGCGACCTGTTCGCCGGCGGCCGACCAGGCCGGGAGTCCACCCTCGAGTTCCCCGGTGATCGTGGTGTGGCCGACGGTCAGGGCGGGCCACAGGATGTCGGCGGGGTCCTGGCCGGGGTCGCGCACGATGATCATCGGCACGTCGGGCGGGATCAGCCAGCCGAGCCAGGTGGCGTACTGGGCGCGCAGCGGGATGGAGACCGAGCCGGGGAGGTCCCGGCGGAGTAGTCGCGTATCGGTCGGACGTCGACCGCGATCGCGTCGTCGCCGAGCAGGCGCCGCACCGCTGCGACGTCGAGGGGTGTGAGCAGCGGTGCGGTGGTGACAAGGCGCCCGTGCCGGTTGAGTTCGCCGAGCCGGTCGAAGTACGCCGGGTAGGAGCCGAGACTGTCGATCAACTGCCGGGCGAAGGTGTCGGCGTCGGGGGCGGCCAGCAGTGGGTTGGTCTTCTTTTGCTCGCCGATGGTGGAGGTGCGGGCGGCGCCGGGTGGGGCGGAGCAGAACGACCCGGCGCCGTGGGTGGGCCACCCGGCCGTGGTGTCAGCCAGGGCGGTGAGCCGCTGGAGCGAGCCGTACTAGGCGCGGGCCAGGTCTTCGGTGCGGTCGGGGCTGATCAGGTCGGTGCGCGCAGCGGCCCCCACGATCAGCGAGCCGCCGGTGAACACCCCGATCTCCCGATCGCTGTCCAGGAGCACGAACGACAGGTGCTCCAGGGTGTGCCCGGGGGGTGGCCAGCGCGCGCAGGGTGAGCCCGCCGAGGTCGACCTCGGCGCCGTCATCGAGGCGGGTGTGGTCGAAGGTGCGCTGCCCGGCGGCCGACGCCAGAATCCGGGTGCCGTGGTCGTGCGCGAGTTGGCGGGCGCCGGACAGGAAATCGGCGTGCAGGTGGGTCTCGGCCGCGTACGCGATCCGCAGGCCGTGTCTGGCCGCAGCGGCCTCAGCCAGGCGTAAATCCAGCGAGGGGTCGACCGCCAAAGCGCGGCCGTCGCCAAGGTCGAACAGGTACGCCGAGTTGCCGAGTCCCTCGTCAACCAGCGGGATCATTCTCTTGTCCACGTCTGCTCACACCTTTCCCGGGTGGGTGGCGACGGCCCACCTCCATCTTCTACAATATTCCATAGATCTTTGGAGGATGATGGCTGTGGGTGACCGCCAGCACAAGAACGCGTTGTTCGACCAGTTCGCGCGGGTCGGCAAGGCTCTCGCCTCGGGCAAGCGCCTGGAACTGCTCGATCTGCTCGCCCAGGGCGAGCGCGATGTCGCCTCGCTGGCCGCAGCGGCGGATCTCGGGATGACCAGTGCTTCGGCGCACCTTCAGACGCTGCGTCAGGCGAACCTGGTCACGACGCGCCGCGATGGCACCCGCGTGCTGTATTCGCTGGCCGGGTGCGACGTCGCCGACCTGTTCGCCCGGCTTCGAGACGTCGCCCAGTCGCACCTGCCCGACGTCGAAGCCGCCCGCGCCGCGTATCTCGGTGCGGACGGCGGCCAGCCGGTGACCCGCGACGAGTTGCACCGGCTGGCTAGGTCCGCTGCGGTGACCGTGCTGGACGTGCGCCCGCGCGAGGAGTACGCCGCCGGGCACATCCCCGGGGCGGTGAGCATCCCCCTGGACGAACTCGCCGCCCGGCTCGCCGAACTGTCTCCCGACGGCCGGATCGTCGCCTACTGCCGAGGCGCGTACTGCGTGCTCGCCCACGACGCCGTCCGGCTACTGCAAGCACACGGCCGCGACGCGACAAGGCTGACCGACGGCATGCTCGAATGGCGCCTCGCCGACCTGCCCGTCGCCGCCTGAACCGACTCGGTTCGCATCCCTGCCGCCAAGGAGCGCAGATGCGCGTGCACCACCTCGACGATCCGCGGGCGTCCACCCGACCCGAATGCCTCACGTGTTGGACGTTCGCGGTCTGCTCTGCGTGCAGGTGTTGCTGCGGCTGCGGCCCGTCGTCGAGGTCGCTACCGGCGCGGACCTGGCCTGGCGAGTCGGAGCCAACGTCTCACTCCGGCACCTGCGCTGGCTGGCCGACGGCTCCTACCAAGCGCTGATCTTCAAGCCCGGCCTGTCCGCCGGGCGCCGGGACCGTCTAGTCGAACAGGCCCGCACCGGCCAGGACGTCCCCGCCGACCTCGCCCGCGAAGTGCGGATGCACGAGTACACGGTCCCCGACCGCAACCCCGACGGTGAACTCATCGTGGTGGTCACCACCCTCACCGATCCGATCGAGGTCCGATCGGGACCCTGGCGGCGGGGTCACACACGGGTTCGGCGAACATCAGGCAACTCCAGCATCGTGCGGGCGTGATCCCCTCACCGCTAAAGGCGTGGCTCTCAGGTTAACCCCGCACGGTGGGTCGGCCACCGCTCGACGCCACATGCCTCGGACGCGGTAGCGAGCCTTCCCTCTTGGTCGGAGCGGTCCAGTACGCCGCCCGTTGCCGTAAGGATTGTCAACCGGCCCTCGCCGCAGCCGACGGTGCGGGGTGATGTCCGCGCGTGTCATTGCCTTCTTAACCGCTCCCATTGTGGACCAGCGTCGTCACGGCTCGAGCAGGTGTGCGGCAGGCGGTGTGAACAGCTCGAAGTCCGAGTGCGGCGGGGCCGGGCTGCGCCAGTCGGCGAGCAGGATAGTGGCGTCGTCCTGCAGCCGGTCGTCCTGATAGCGCAGGATCGCGTGGACCAGCCGCCGGGCGGATTCCGGGGCCGGCAGCTGGTCGGCGGCGGCCTTGAGGGCGAAGTCGATGAGCCGGTCGGTGCCGAACTGCTCGCCCTGCGCCGAGCGGGCCTCGAGATGCCGTCGGTGTAGAGCAGGAGCCGGTCCCCCGGCTCGAGTGCCTCTTCCACCACGACCGGCGGCCGCTTGTCACCGAGGGTTACCGGCAGGGCGGTAGGGGTGGGCAGGACCTTGACCACCCGTCCTTGACGGATGACCATCCCGCTGGGGTGACCCGCGAGATGACCCGCAGGACCCCGGTCTGCTGGTCGATCTCTGCCAGCACCGCCGTGATCAAGCCGTACCGGTCGTGGGTGCGGACCGCCGAGTCGATGTGGTGGTAGGTGTCGACGAGATCCATCCGGGCGCGGCGGGCGTTGCGGTAGGACGCCAGCGCCAGTGAGGCCAGCATGACCGCACGCATCCCGCCCGCCGAGCCGTGCCCGGCGGCGTCGAACAACGCCAGGTGGGCGGTTTCGCCGTTGACGGCGTAGTCGAAGGCGTCGCCGCCCACGTCGTAGCAGGGCTCCAGGACGCCGCTGATCATCAGATGGCCGGTGGAGAACGACAACGGCGGCAGCTGCGCCCGCAACACCTCGGCCGCCAAGCGCATGGGTTCGCGGCGGCGGACCTGCTCGATGGTGTCGCTGATGGCGCTTCCTGAAACTCCCCACTTCTGCTAGATCAACTTCCTCACTTGGGTGATCCCTGGACGGTTCGTGTGG
>NZ_JAMQOL010000055.1:0-76221 GCF_023717965.1 Paractinoplanes hotanensis
GCCCAGGCCCACGTTGACCCGGCCGTCACCCAGGCCGAAGATCCAGCCGTAGCCGGGGAGCAGGCGGTCGCGGTCGGGGGGGGGGGGGGGCGCCCCCCCCGCCCCCCCCCACTTCCGCTCAGCCCAGAATCGAGACCGGGCGCGGCGAGACCACCGGCGGTCTCTGCTTACCCGCCACGGTCGCCGACATGGTCGACGGCAACGGCGTGGTGAACGGCTGCGCCGCATCGGTGCAGACCTTGCCGTCCTTCGGCGCCTTACCGGTCAGCAGATAGGTGTCGATCGCCGTGGTGGCGCAGACCCCGGAGCCGTACGCCGTGTGGCCCCAGTTGTTGCTGGAGAGCAGGCTGGCGTTCGGGGCCAGCCGCCGCGACGACACGGCGCCCTGATAGTTGGTCGCCGGATCCCAGTAGTTGCCGACGATCAGGAACTTGTTCGTCGTGCGCTTGGTGAACGGCCCGGTGTACGCGTTCGGGTCGCGCACCGTCCAGGTCTGGCCGGCGCACTGACTGTCGACCCAGCCCCACGAGCGGCCGAAGTACGGCGCTTGGTGTTCGCGGCGGTCGACGGCGGCCGGCCACGACTCGGCGCGGGCCGGGTGCCTGCCGTCGGTGCAGATCACCGTGCTGCCGGCCTCGAAGCCGTTGTCGTACGGGAAGTCGTAGGCCCGAGCCGCCTTCGTCGCGTTGACCCGCTTGAGCAGAGCAGCCGGCGAGCCGCCCGCCTGCACCGCGGCCACCTCGGCGGCGAGCTGCGTGACCCCGGCGCCCGCATCGGTGCTGTAGAGCGTGCCGAGCACGGCGCCGATGAAGATCGCGTACGTGACCTTGATCGTGCCGCCCGCGCCGTCCGGGAACTCGACCGGCTTGGTCTTGAGCCGGTCGGCCACCTGGGCGAAACGCTTGACCGGGTCGCCCGCCGCGAAGACGCACTTCTTCTCGCCGGCCTTGTCGCAGCGCTTCAAAATCTCGATCAACGCCTTGTACGCGCCATCGCCCGACCGCAGCCGCTGGTCGAGGATCTGCCCCGGGTTGCCGACCCACGCGTCGGGATTGAGGACGCCGTCGACCACCAGCGCCCGGAAACGGTCGGGGAACATGTTCGCGTAGTACTGGCCCAGCGCGCTGCCGTAGCTGAAGCCGAGGTAGGTGAGCTTCTTGTCCCCCACGGCGCGGCGCACGACCTCCATGTCGCGGGCCACCTCAGCGGTGGACGAGAACGCGGTGAGCGGCTTGCCGGTGGTCGAGCAGGCCCGGCCCAGCATCTTCGACCCGGCGACGTAGTTCCGCTCCTCGGCCGCGGTGACCGGGAACGGAACGTTCATCAGACCGAGCACCTCGGTCTGGGCGCGCACGGAGGGGAAGCACTTGACCTGCTCGCTGGCGCCGATGCCGCGAGGGTCGACACCCACGACGTCGAAGCGCTCGAGCAGGGAGTCGCTGAGGAACTCGGGGGCGGCCAGCGCGAACGAGGTCGACGACCCGCCCGGGCCGCCGGGGTTCACGAACAGGCTGCCGACGCGCTTGGCCTGGTTCCTGGCCTTGACCCGCAACACGGCGATCTCGGTCGTCGGGCCCTTGGGCTTGCGATAGTCGAGCGGCAGCCGGACGGTGGCGCACTCGGCGATCTCGTAACACTTGTACCAGCCGAGCTTCGGCGTGGGCACCGCGTCGGTGAGAACGCGCAACCCGCCGGCGGTGGCGGGGGCAACGGCCACGCCGGTCAGGACGATTCCGGCCAGCGCCGCGGTCAGTAGTCGGTGCTTCTTCAACGGCATACGGGCGACCCTTCTGCAGTTGGGATCGCGGCCTCGTCGCCGCGACCCCAGGCATTCTAGGAAGTCGATGCACGAAGGAAGGTCTGTCAGACGCCGGCCATCGCCGGGGTGCGAGTGGTGACGGAGTCGCGCCAGACCGGACGGATGATCCGGGTGACCGGCACGACCGTGCGCTCGCGGCGCCGGTGGAGCACGGTGCAGACGATGGCGGCGCTGATCAGGCCCACGCCCGACGAGGCGAAGAGCGCCGGCTGGGCGGTCACGATCCCGTACGTCATCCAGGACGCGCACGCCCCGGCCGCCATCCGCCAGCGCAGCGGCGAGAGGCCCGACAGATCGAGGTGGCGGTCGCGCAGCAGGGCGAGCGGCTGCGGAATCGCCGAGACGAAGGAGATACCGGCCAGCAGCGTGCCCAGCACGGAGGCCGCCCCGTGCCCGCTCACGCCGGGCAGAGCGGCCGCACCGAGGCTGATCAGCGCGGCTGCCAGCACCGCGCCGGCGCTGGTGGCGGCGACCCGCAACGCTGCCCGGGAACGCAGCCGGGGCTGCGTGATCAGCAGGGCGGCCATGATCGCCAGCCCGGTCAGGCCGGTCGCCGCGTTCGTCATCACCTGGAGCCACTGACCGGCCAGCAGGCCGTAGCTGATCCACCCGATCGGCATCGCCACCCCGAGCGCGCAGGCCGTGGCGGACAGGCCGCTCGTGCGCCGCTGAACGCACGACCTGTAGACCTGGGGCCAGGAGAGAGACACGGACAGCACGGCGGCGACGAGGCCGAGGGCGTAGGTAAGCATGATCCATTTCTCGGGTCGGGAGCTGGGCAACAGGTGTCACTTCGCCGGGAAACCGGAGCTCCTGACCGGCTGCCACCGGCCCGCAACCAGGTGCTCCCCGACGGCAACCGCCCGGTCCGGGAGTTTTCGCGGAGGTAAGGCGCAAAAGCCGCCAGGGGGGTGACACCCGGCGGTGGCCGTTTGGCACAGTGGACGGATGCTCACCGACGTTGATCTGCCGGCGCCCGGACTGCTCTGGACGCGCTGGGCGACGCTCTCCGCGGCGCTGACCGGCATCGGCTACGCCGACGTGTGGTTCGTCGACGAGCGCGGCGCGCACCACGACGACCACGGCGGCAGCTGGGCCCGGCTGGCGCTGGTCGACGGCGCGCGGGCGGTGCTGTTCGGCTACGACCGCGACCACAGCGCCACGGTCGACGCCGACCCGCCGATCGACGTGCTCACCGGCGCGCCCGAATGGCTGCCCTGGGACGACCTGACCGCGCTGGCCGAGGCCGACCGCCTCGGCTTCGTCGTGTGGCACGCCGAGGGCCGCTGGTCACGCACCCGCTACCGGGACGGTTTGAGCGACGGGCTGACCCACACCGTGGCGCCGGTGCTCAGCACCGAGGCCACCCTGCAGGAGCTGGCCGAGGTCGTCCACGAGTGGGGCCGGCACGAGCTGCGCACCCCGGCCGCCCGCGACGAGGTGCGCAGCGCCGGCGAGGACCTGCTGACCGCCGCCGTGCGCGGCGAGATCACCGGGTCGTCCTTCGAGCGGTTGCTCGGCCGGCTCACCGATCCCGCGCTCGACCTGCGGGCCGCGCTGTTCGCCGCCGGCCGGGGTGGCCTCACGGCCGGCACCCGGCCGCCACGCATCCCGCCGGGCGAGCGCCCGCCGATGCGCCGGGTGCGGCGACTCAGCCAGGGCGAGCACGACCGCCTGGTCTGGGCGGCCATGCAGGACGCAGCCGAGCTGAACCGCCCCGAGCCGCCCGGCACGGCCGAGCTCGAGGCGCTGGCCGCGTGGATGCGCGAGCGCTCACCCCAGCAGGACGGCCGGTGCACGGTGCTCGCCTACGCCGACGCGACCAGCCTGAGCGTGCAGGGCGGCAAGCACCCGCCCGCCGACTCCCCCGGCGGGCCCCGCTTCGGCACCTTCCAGCAGATCAGCGGGCTGGTACGCAATCTGCGCCGGGCCGAGTCCGACCCCCGGTACGGGCGGTGGTTGTTCCTGCGCGTGCAGACCACCCCGACCGCGATCCTGGTCGAGCGCCGCTACGACTCGTGGCCCAAGTGGTGGGCCGACGACGGCGTCTCCGGCCCGTGGCGCACCAACCTGTACGAGGAGATGACGGGCCGGGCCCCCCAGTGGCGCCCGGCCTGGATCCGCCTGCTCGACCCGGAGGTCGCCTACCGCCCGGCGGGTTAGCGGCGCCACAGCGCGTGCCGCACATCTACTCCGGAAACCGTCCGCGATCCGAGCAGCGGCGTCGTCGGGGGTAGCCCAGAAGCCGTTCGGCCAGTAGCTGGACGCTTCGCTGGGGGGGTTTGGCGTACTTGATGAACTGCACGTCCACGGTCCGCAGTGGCGCCGATGACGCATGCTTGGCGGCGTGGGAACGATTCAGGACCCGGATCCCGACCGCGACTGGTTGAAACGCAGCTACGACAACACCGGTGGCAGCCCGTTCACCTTCGAGGCGCAGCAGGAAATGATGGGGCGGCTGGCCGAAGGCACCGGGAACAGCAAGATGGCCCGGATCGGCCGGGTCGTCATCAGGGTCACCGTCTGGATCGCACTGGTCTCGATCTTTCTAGTTGTCCTGGCGAACATCCTGAACCAGCCGGGGTGAGTCGGCATCGAGCTCATGTACCCCATCAGCGCAGTGAGCGCGCGAAGGAGCGAGGCTGTGACCTCATGAGGCCGATCGACGAGGCCTATGAGCGCGGCAAGATCGGCCGCGAACGCTGACGGCTCGCAACCGTCGAAACAGACCCTAGCGAACCTTGCCCGCGCTGAGCAGCGCGATCGACTTGGCCAGGCGCCGGGCCCGGGTCTCAGCCGTCTTCGCCCCGGTGAGCTGGTCGACGTGATAGCGCTGGTTCGAGAACGAGAGCGTCGCCCAGAAGTCGCGCGCGGCCGGTTCGGCCGCCAGCGCGGCGCGCAGATCGTCGGGCGCCTCGATCTCGCGCGGGGCCGCGTCGAGCTCGACCTCGACGTCGTACGTCTCGCCGCCGCTCACCCCGGCCGCCTCGCGACGCTCGGCGCTCACGCCGAGCCAGTAGCTGCCGCCCATCTTGGCGATCGACGAGCGGAAGGTGAAGCCGTTCAGCACGACCACGACCCGGGGGCGGCCACCGCCGCCGAGCTTGCCGACGAACTCGTCGGGCACTGGAAAACCGGTGGTCGTGGCGCCCGTGCGCTGCAGCTCCGCACGAAGTCTCATGGCCTCAGCCTAATGGCTCCTCGATCAACGCGGACCAGTCCGTGACGAGCGGAATCAGCTCGCCGGCGGCCCACAGTGGCAGCTGGTCGAGGAAGTGTGGCGAGTCCGGGTCGCCCGCGGCGCCGAACGGCACGACCCAGCGGCTGCGCTGCCGATCGGCGATGTCCCAGACGTAGCGGGCGACGGGGCCACGCGAGCACAGGTCGGTCATACCCGGGATGCTGCTGAGGCAGAGCACCGAGTCGCGTTCCCCCGAGAGTTCGGTGCGCGGAATGACGGTCCGCGACCCCGGCAGCCGGACGGGATCAAGCAGGTGCCGTTCGCCCCAGGGCCCCGATTCGACGGTCGCCGGATCGACCACCTCGGCCGCCGTGAGCCCCAGCCCGGCCAGCACGCCGTCGAGCACCGAGCCGATGCGGACGCGCGGGTTCGTCCAGCTGTCGAAGAGCGGGTCGAAGCCGGGCGGCTCCATCAGGGGCTTCAGGGCCGGATGCTCGTACAGGCGTCGCGCGACCGCGGAGCGCCAGGCCGCCCGCCGGCCGGCCTCGACGCTCTCCGCGCGCATCGGAGTGTCCATGTGGATGCGCTGCGAAGGCACGCCCTCATCGATCAGCTCACGGATCCGGTCGGCGCGCGCCTTCGAGGAGAAGGCGTTCCCGTACGCCTCGGTGTCCGGCCGCCGGTCGTTGGCGTTCACGGCGATGCCCGTGACCTCGACCCGGGTCATCGGCACGTAGCCCGGTTGCCACGCGTAGGTCTGGTCCCAGGCCGGCACCGGGACACGACCGTTACGGTCGTCGCGCACCGGAACGCGCCCCACCGTGAGCTGCAGGACCCGCCCGGTGGTGTCGGCCGTGAGGATGCTGTTGACCGGCTCGACCCAGCGTTCGAGGGCGGCCGCGACATCGTCCACCGTGGACGCGTGCAGCAGCGGCAGCAGCGCGCCGAAGCCGAGGTCGAACCCGGCCCGGGTGGGCGTGCGCAGGCTCAGGCTGCCGTCGACGATCGGCCCCCGGGCGGTTTCGACGACCTCGACCAGCTCGCTGCCCCCACCGCGTACGGGAATGGTCTCGGTATGCGCCTCAGCCGGCTCCCAACCCTGGGGACCGCGGGCCTCGACCCCCGAGGCCGTGCGCCGGAGCTCCTCGACGAACAGGTCCTGATAGTCGGCCATCGCGTTGGTGACCGCCCACGCCACCCCGCCGGCGTGCCCGAAATGCTGCACGCCCGGCACCCCCGCGAAGGTCAGCCCGGCCACGTCGAACTCCGGGCACGACAGCCGGATCTGCTGATAGACGCCGGGCAGTTCGATCAGCCGGTGCGGATCGCCGGCGACGATGCCCGGCACGGCCCAGGCGTTGCTGCCCGAACTGGCCGCCGCCTCGGCCGAGAACCACGCGACGGCCTCCGGCCCGAGGGTGCGCTCGACGTGCGAGTTCCACATCTTGCTGGGAAAGCTGGCGAACATGATGTGCCGCGCGAGGAACACCCCGAGCGACGACCACGGATGCCAGACCAGCCCCTCGGCCCGCACCCCTTCGGCGTACGCCCGGAGCCACTGCCGTGTACGCGGATCGAGGTTGGCGAAGCACCGTCGCGCCGTATCGTCGATCCGGGCCCGCCGGGCGAACCTGTCCCACCCCAGCCCGTCCGGCCCGATCAACTCGGAGAGCAGTCCCTCGGACCTCCGCCGCTCGACATCGATCTGCTCGCGCCGGTCGCGCGCCGTCACCCGCCCCTGCAGGAACGCCAGCTCGTCAACCGTGTCCGCCCGAAGATGGGGAACGCCGTACCCGTCCCGGAAAACCCGCATCCCCCATCCTTACCCTGCCCTCGCCGACCGGGCGACCCCGTTCCCTCAACCCAGCTCGGCGATCGCCGCCCGGACCATGCGACGGCCGTGCTCGGCCATCCGCGGAAACGTGTGCCGGTAGTAGTCGATGCCGTTCAGCGACGCCAGAGCCCAGCCGCAGGCCCGCCGCCAGGTCGCGTCGTCGCAGCCGGCGGCCTGCCGAAATTCCTGCCGGGCGCCCCCGGTGAACGTCCACAGCGCCGCGGCCACATCCACCGCCGGATCACCCACACCGAGCGTGCCGAAGTCGACCACCGCGGTCAGCCGCCCGTCCTCGGTGATCAGGTTGCCGGGCTGCAGATCGCCGTGGACCCACACCGGATCCCCATGCCACTCGGGCGCCGCCAGCGCCTTCTCCCACGCGGCCTCAACCGCCGGCCGGTCGAGTCCGTCCTCTTCGGACAACAGGCTCATCCCCCGCCGCACGCTCGCGTCGATGTCGCGCAGCGGAGCCCCACGCCCCCCGGCCTTGGCGACCGGCCCACCGACCGGATCCACGGCGTGCAGCGCGTGGACAAAACTCGCGAGGTCGCGCGCCAGCACGGCGTCGTCGCTACCGAGTCGCGGCGGCGTGCTCCCCGGCAGCCAGGGCACGACGCTCCAACGCCACGGATAACCAAAGCCGGGCTCACCGACAAAGACCGGAACGGGTATCCGTACGGGAAGAAGGGGCGCAAGCAGAGGCAGCCACCGCGCGTCCGACTCGGCCTGGCCCACCGCCCACCCGATCTTCGGCATCCGCGCGACCAGCTCGTCACCCAGGCGGAACAACACGTGATCGGTGCCCTCGACCTCACCCGGCAGCTCGGCGACGGGCAGCCCGGCCCACTGCGGGCATTGGGCCGCCACCAGCCGCCGCACCAGCTCACGGCTGGCCCGAACCTCATCCGCATGCATCGCCACGGCGCACGCTAACCCGTCCCAGCCGAGCCGCACCAACGGTTTAGCGCGAACGCCGTGGCCCGCAGCTGCATGGGCGTCTATCGCCTCGGCTCCGGGCACAAGAAAGGGCGTCCACTTGGAAGTGGGACGCCCTTTCCGCATTGCCTGCCAAGTAACGCTAGAACCAGACTTTTCGGCCACCGACCGGACGCCCGACGGCGCCGAGGATCCAAAGCACAGCACCGATCACCAGGAGAATGATTCCGATCGTGTAGAGAATCGACACCTTCAGGAAGATGCCCAACAGCAGGAGGATGAGCCCTACGATCAACATGACTTGTGCTCCGTTTCGCCGGCGGGCATCTCCCGCCGAGGATCCTGTACCCCACACGTCACGAAGCTAATCTCATCGATGGGCACCGTACGGCTGGCAGTGCCCGCACACGCTGTCGACAGAGGCGGACAGCTGTACGTCAGTTGTCGAGCAGGGCTCGTAGTCGGAGGGTGTCGCCGACTGTCCAGCCGGGTGGGGGTGCCAGGGCGGCCCAGCCGTCGACGGCTCCGGACTTGTAGACGTGGCCGTGGCCGATGGGGGCCTTGTTGGCGAAGAGCAGGTCGACGGTGGTCTGCCAGAACGTGATGACCGGGTACCAGTGCATGTCGGGGGTGACGTCGGGGCCGCGCTGGTTGTGCAGCCACTCGGGCTTGTGCCAGAGGAGGCTGGGGCTCCACCAGACGACCGGGTCCGAGGAGTTCTGCATGTAGACGACCTTGCGGGGCAGGCCGGCCAGGTATCGGAGCTCGTGGGACTCGGAGGAGAACTCGACCGGCAGCTGGGGGTAGGTGGGATCCCAGACCGGGGAACCGGGGGCGCGGGCGGCGGTCAGCTCGCGGTGGATGGGGTTGGCGAACATGGGGCCCTCGAGCAGGATGCCGTCGGCTCCGTTGACCATGGCGTCGGCGGTGCCGAAGGTCTTCTCGGTGCCGTACGTGCCCAGGCTCTCGCCGAAGATGAGGAGCTTGGGGCGGTCGGTGGCCGGCATCGCGGCCCAGCGCTGGCGGACGGCGCCGATCAGGGCCGAGGCCGCGTCGACGACCTTGGTGCGGTCGACCGCGAACGAGATCCAGCTCGGCAGGTAGCTGTACTGCATCGACACCAGGGCCGTGTTGCCGCCGTACATGTATTCGAGGGAGCTCGGCACGTCGTTGTCCACCCAGCCGGTGCCGGTGGGGGTGAAGACGGCGACGACCGCGCGGTCCCAGGCGTGGGCGCGGTCCATTTCCCGGACGACGAGGGCCGCTCTTTCCTCGACCGTGTCGGCCGAGGAGAGGCCGGCGTAGATGCGCACCGGGTCGAGCGCGGTGCGGCCGCTGAACGCGCTGAGCTGGTCGATCGCGGGCGCCTTGGTCACGAAGTTGCGGCCCTGGCGGCCCAGCGAGTCCCAGCTGATCAGCGAGCTCCGGCTGCCCGAGCGCAGGGCGGAGGCCGGTTGCACGACCCCGTTCCCGGTGCCGCTGTCGGTGAGCGCGGCCGAGCGGTCGGCGCTGGTGAACAGGTTGCTGACCAGGATGCCGTCGAACGCGGTGTAGCTGAGCAGGGTCACCACCACGAAGCCGGCGCAGTACGCCGCTGATTCGGGGACGAGGCGGCCGAAGAGCCGGGCGAAACCGTGCGCGGCCAGCCGCAGGCAGCGGGCCAGCAACAGCAGCGCGCCGAAGGTGATCAGGCTGATTCCCACCGTACGGATGAGGTCGTACTCCTGCTGCGGCGGCATGCCGAGGCGGATGCGCAGGTCGCGCTGCCACCGCACGCCGAGCCACAAGAACAGCAGGATCAGGGGCGGGACCAGCACGAACAGCACCCGCCAGGCGATCCGCTCGACCCGGCGCGACGGCCACCAGCGCAGGCGGACCATCGCCCCGACGGCCGTTCCCCCGGCGTACCCGAAGGAAGCAGTGAGCCCGGCCACGACCCCTTGCAGGAACCAGGGCCTGGGCAGCAGGGACGGCGTGTAGGTGAGGCAGTAGAAGATCGCGCAGAGGCCCATGCCGGTGATGCTCAGCCCGCAGCGGACGAGCCGGCGGCGGGGAACGACGGTCGGCGCCGTCGCCGACGAGATGACCCTGCGCGGCACGGGAATGAGGGGCGCCGGTATCACCATTTTGCGCATCGGCTCCCCCGCCCCTTGCCCCCGCCGTCGATATGCGTGACCCGCGCGCCACCGAAGGTTACGTTGACCCGATGGCAGGATCTTCCGTTCGCACCCGGGCCGCAAGCGCGTTCGAGGCCCTGCTTCCATCTTTGACCCCCGGCGCCACCGATCGGCTGGGCCGCTCGGAGGCGCTTGCGTTCCTTGCCCGATTGGCCACCTCGCTCCTCGACATCTACGAGCCGCTGGAGGTTGTCTACGGCAAGGTCGAGCTGAACGACCTGGTTGAGGTGCTCTTGGACGCGGCGGGCGATCGTCCGGTCGCTCTGCGTGAGCTCGATCGGCGGCGGGAGATCGACCCGCGCTGGTATCAACGGGCGCGGCAGGTCGGGTACGTCTGTTACGCCGACCGGTTCGCCGGGTCGCTTCGTGCGGTGGCCGACAACTTGGACTATCTGGACGAGTTGGGTGTTACCTATCTGCACCTGATGCCGCTGCTGGAACCCCGGCCCGGCGAGAACGACGGCGGCTACGCGGTGCGCGACTACCGGGCGGTCGATCCGCGGCTGGGCACGATGGACGACCTGAGCGAACTGGCCGGCCGGTTGCGCGAGCGCAGCATGAGCCTCTGCGTCGATCTGGTACTCAACCACACGGCCAAGGAGCACCCGTGGGCCGAGTCCTGGCGGGCGGGCGACCCGGCGTACGCGGACTTCTACATGTCCTTTCCCGACCGCGAGATGCCCGACGCGTACGAGCGCACGATCGTCCCGGTCTTCCCGGACCGCGCTCCCGGCTCGTTCACGGAATTCGACGGCAAGTGGGTCTGGACCACGTTCTGGAGCTACCAGTGGGACCTCAACTGGGCCAGTCCGAACGTGTTCCGGGCGATGCTCGAGACGATCCTGTGGCTGGCCAACCGGGGCGTCGACGTCTTCCGCCTCGACGCCGTGCCGTTCCTCTGGAAGCGGCTCGGCACGACGTGCCTCAACGAGCCCGAGGTGCACCGGATCGTGCAGGCGCTGCACGCGCTGGTCCGGGTGGCCGCCCCCGGCGTGATCTTCAAGGCTGAGGCGATTGTGGCGCCCGACGACCTGGTGCCCTATCTCGGCGGGCACGACCGCTACCGGCCGGAGTGCGAGCTGGCCTACCACAACCAGCTCATGGTCATGCTCTGGAGCAGCCTGGCCACCAGGGACGCGCGCCTGATGGCCCAGTCGCTGGCCCGGATGAAGCCGATCCCGGCCGAGGCGAGCTGGGTGAGCTACGTGCGCGGGCACGACGACATCGGCTGGGCGGTCAGCGCGGAGGATGCGGCGGCGGTCGGCTGGGACTGGTGGAACCACCGCAATTTTCTCAACGCGTTCTTCTCGGGCCGCTTCGACGGCTCGTACGCCCAAGGGGGCCTTTTTCAGGAAAATCCGGTCACCGGGGACGCGCGGATCTCGGGCTCGGCCGCCTCGCTGTGCGGGATCACGGCCGACCCGGCGAGCTGGCCCGACGGCGTGCGGCGTCTGCTCCTGCTGCATGCCGTCGCTTTCGCGTACGGCGGGATCCCGCTGATCTACATGGGCGACGAACTCGCGATGCGCAACGACCTGTCGTACCGCGACGACCCCGCGCTCGCCGGCGACAACCGCTGGATGCACCGGCCTTACATGGACTGGGCGGTCGCCGGTCGCCGGCACGATCCGGCGACGCTGGAGGGCCGGGTCTTCGCCGGGCTGCGGGAACTGGTCGCCGCCCGCAAGGATCTGCTGGCCCTGCGCGGCGGCGGCGAGACGGCCGTCGTCGGCGTCGACAACGGGCACGTCTTCGCCTGGCGCCGGCGGCACCCGCGGAGTGGGACGTTCATCGGGCTGGCCAACTTCAGCGAACAGGAGCAGACGGTCGAGGCGGCCGCGATCGGGCACTACGGCTGGCTGGAGACCGCCCTGAGCAGCGACGGTCCTCTCGTCGTACGCGAAGGACGGGCCCACCTGCCCGGGCTCGGGTTCGTCTGGCTGATCGAGCGGTGATTTCCGTTCAGTAGCGTGCCGCGCTGCCGATCAAGAGGTCATGCGGCTGCGCAACTGGATCGCCGTAGTGGTCGGCGTGGTGCTGCTGGCTGCTGCGGGCACCATCGGCTTCCTGGTCAACCGGTCGGCCCTCAAGGCGGCCGACGACGTTCACCTGGCCGACTCCCGGGCTCTGGCCGTGAACAACAGCACCCTCGTGGGCCGGTTGCAGCTGCTGTCGGCCGGCGAGATCGGCGACTTCCTCGGCGACAACTCCCTGCACCTCGGCCGGGGCAACGCCCTCGACCGCGAGCTGCTGCGTGCCTTCGCCGCCAAGAGCAACACCTTCAAGTACGGGGCCCTGCTGGTCGACCTGGACGGCAACGTCCTCAACAGCTCGCGGGCCACGGGCGTGCCCGCAGCCGGCCACACCGGCTGGAAACCGCTGTTCGCGATGCTCAGAAGCGGCGCCAAGGCCGGCTTCTCGTCCATCATGGGGGTCGACGGCACGTACCTCGAGGCGGTCGGCGTCCCGGTGGTGGTCGGCGGCGCCCCGGCGGCCGTGCTGGTCGGCCTCAACAACGTGGCCACGACCGACCTCCAGCAGTACACCGTGACGCTCAGCTCGGACGTGCACCAGACCGCGGTCGTCGACAGCACCGGCACCATCGCCGCCACCAACCGGGCGAAGCAGCTGGGCGCCCAGATCGACCCGGCCATCCGCAACGCCCTGGCCGCCCGGCCCGAGGGCGGGTTCGTCGAGTACACCACCGTCGCCGGCACCGAGATGATCGCCATCACGGTCGGCGGACTGCCCGGTGGCTGGTCCTACGTCCGCGCCCAGACCAAGAAGTCGTTCGACGGCGCCGTGCACGCCAAGAGCCAGACGCTCAACATGACCTTGGGCGCGATGCTGCTGATCGGCGTGCTCGCCATGTTCCTGCTCGGTTACCGCACCCAGACCCAGCGCCGCCGGGCCGACGAGCGTTTCCAGGCCCTGTTCCAGCACGCCCCCGACCTGGTGTCGGTGCTCAGCGCCAACGGCACCATCGCGTACTCGAGCCCCAGCGCCGCTGCCGTCCTCGGCTACGGCGAGGGCGTGCTGGTCGGCACCAGCGTCTTCGACCTCGTGCACCCGGAGGACCAGCCGTACATGCGCGACCAGTTCGGCCGGCTGCTGGCCAACCGGGACGAGGTGCTGCGGCTGCAGTGCCGGGTGCGCTCGGCGGCCGGCGACTTCCGCTGGTTCGAGTTCACCGCGTCCAACCAGATGCACAACCCGTCGCTGCACGGCATCGTCATCAACGCCCGCGACATCTCCGAGAACCGAGCCTTCCAGGAGCGGCTGGCCCACGAGGCGCAGCACGACGCGCTCACCGGCCTGCCCAACCGCCGCCGCATGCAGGACGCGCTCGGCGCCTCCCTGCGGGAGCAGCCGGTGGCCGTCCTCTTCGTCGACCTCGACGGGTTCAAGCCGGTCAACGACGCGCACGGGCACGAGGCCGGCGACGACCTGCTGCGGCAGGTCGCGGCGCGGCTGACGGCCTGCGTCCGCGAGCAGGACGTGCTGGCCCGGGTGGGTGGCGACGAGTTCGTCATCCTCATGCCGGGAGTGATCGGGCCGTCCGACAGCGAGGCGATGAGCGCCCGCATCCGGGAGGCCGTCTCGGCGCCGTTCGTCGTGGGCGGGACCGAGGTGCGGATCGGGGCCAGCGTCGGCGCGCACCTGGCGGCCGGCTCCACCGATCCGGACGAGGCGTTGCGGGCCGCGGACCACGCGATGTACGCGGTCAAGCACTCGCGAGGTTATCCACAGGCACGAGCGGGAAGGCACCGTGCGGCAGACTGAAGACCCCTCGCCCGATGAGAAGAACGGCGGTGCCGGCGGTGTCCTCCAAGATCCTTTCGCGACGTGATCTCGACTTCCTGCTGTACGAGTGGCTCGACGTCGAGGCGCTCACGGCCCGGGAGAGGTTCGCCGAGCACTCCCGCGAGACGTTCGACGCCTTCCTCGACGTCTCGGCCCAGATCGCCGAGCGTGACTTCGCACCCCACAACCGTCGCTCCGACCTCGAGGAGCCGACCTTCGACGGCGTACGGGTCTCGCTGATCCCCGAGGTGGCGGCGGCGCTCAAGGTCTTCAACGAGACCGGGCTGCTCAGCGCCACGATGGACTCGTCCGTGGGCGGGCTGCAGATGCCCCACGTGGTCGCGCGTGCCTGCTTCGCCTGGTTCCAGGCGGCGAACATCGCGACCTCGTCCTACTCCCTGCTCACGGCCGGCAACGCGAACCTCCTGCTGACGCACGGGACGGCCGACCAGATCGACCGCTTCGTGCGGCCGATGCTCGACGGCCGCTTCACCGGCACGATGTGCCTGTCCGAGCCTCAGGCCGGCTCCTCGCTGAGCGATGTCACGACGCGCGCTGTCGTCTCTCCTGATGGGACATATCGGCTGACCGGCTCCAAGATGTGGATTTCGGGCGGCGACCACGAGCTCGGCGAGACGATCGTGCACCTTGTGCTCGCTCGGGCCGCCGGCGCGCCGGCCGGGGTCAAGGGGCTGTCGCTGTTCATCGTGCCCAAGCACCACGTCGAGGCCGACGGCACGGTCGGCGAACGCAACGGGGTGTCGCTGTCCGGGCTCAACCACAAAATGGGCTACCGCGGCACGACCAACGCCGTGCTCTCGTTCGACGACGCCACCGCCTACCTGGTCGGCGAGGAGGGCAAGGGCCTGGCCTACATGTTCCAGATGATGAACGAGGCCCGGATCGGGGTCGGCGCGGGCGCGGTGGCTCTGGGCTACACCGGGTATCTGCACGCGCTCGACTACGCGCGCGAGCGCACCCAAGGCCGCCCGGTGGCCGACAAAGATCCGCTGGCCCCGCCCGTGCCGATCGTGCGGCACCCCGACGTGCGGCGCATGCTGCTCGCCTCCAAGTCGTACGTCGAGGGCGGCCTGGCGCTGATCCTGTTCGCGGCCAAGCTGCTCGACGAGCCCTCCGACGAGAACGACCTGCTGCTCGACGTGCTGACGCCGATCGTCAAGGCGTGGCCGTCCCAGTGGTGCCGCCTGGCCAACGACCACGCCATCCAGGTGCACGGCGGCTACGGCTACACGCGCGAATACCCGGTCGAGCAGTTCTACCGCGACAACCGGCTCAACTCGATCCACGAGGGCACCGACGGCATCCAGGGCCTCGACCTGCTGGGCCGCAAGGTGGTCATGCGCGGCGGGGCCGGGCTCCAGCTGCTGATCGGGCGCATCGTGACCACGGCCGTGGCGGCGCCGGCCGAGCTGGGCCGGCCGGTCGTCGCGCTGTGCGACCGGCTGGCCGCGACCACCCGCAAACTGTGGGCCGGCGGCGACCCGACCGCCGCCCTGGCCAACTCCACGGCGTACCTGGAAGCGACCGGCCACCTGGTGATCGCCTGGCTCTGGTTGTCGCAGCTGGCGGCGGCCGAGGGCAAGGAAGGCCCCTTCTACGACGGCAAGCGCCTGGCCGCCCGCTACTTCCTCACCCACGAGCTGCCCCGCATCGTCCCGCTGCTCGACCTGCTCGACTCGGGCGACACCCTGCTGGCCGACATGGACGACACCTGCCTGGGCTGACGCCGGGTTCGTGGCCGGGGACCGCCCCGGCCACGAATCAGCGGCTATGTTGATCGCATGGCCTCTTCGAGCAAGAGCCCCGCGATCGAGGTGGAGGTCGGCGACCTCACCGTGCGTGTGTCGAACCCCGACCGCGTCTACTTCCCGGACCTCGGCCTGACCAAGCTCGACCTGGTCCACTACTACCTGTCGGTCGGTGACGGCATCGTGCGCGCGCTGCGTGAGCGCCCGTGCATGCTGCACCGCTTCCCCGACGGCCTGGCCGGCGAAAAGGTGCACCAGAAGCGGGTTCCGCACGGCGCCCCGCCCTGGCTCGAGACAGTGCGGGTGACGTTCCCGCGCTACAACCGCCACGCCGACGAACTGTGCGTGACCAAGGCGGCCGACGTCATCTGGGCCGTCCAGATGTCGACCGTCGAATTCCACCCGTGGAACTCCCGCCGCGCCGACACCGAGAAACCCGACGAGTGGCGCATCGACCTCGACCCGATGCCCGACTGCCCCTACGACCGGGTCCGCCGGGTGGCCGCGGCCGCCCACGAGGTGCTCGAGGACCTGGGCATCACCGGCTACCCCAAGACCTCGGGCGGCCGCGGCCTGCACATCTACGTGCGCATCGAGCCGTCCTGGGGCTTCTCCGACGTACGCCGGGCCGCGCTGGCCTTCGCCCGCGAGGTCGAGCGCCGGGCCCCCGAGGACGTGACCACCACGTGGTGGCGCAAGGACCGCGACCCCGAAAAGCTGTTCGTCGACTACAACCAGAACGCCCGGGACCACACGATCGCCAGCGCCTACTCGGTACGAGGCGTCCCCACCGCGACCGTCTCCACCCCCGTCACGTGGGCCGAGATCCCCGACGCCGACCCCCGCGACTTCACCATCCGGACGGTCCCGGCCCGCTTCGCCGAGCTGGGCGACCTGCACGCCACCATCGACAACCATCACCACTCCCTCGCCACCCTGCTCGAGTGGGCCGACCGAGACGAGAAATCCGGCCTCGAGGGCCCCGCCGACGCCTGACCTCACCCTTGCCGGGGTCAGTCACGATCGGCGCCGTGTCGTCCTGCACCGGATAGCACCGTTCCTCTGGTTCGTCGTGGCCATCTGCGTAATCGGGCCGGCCGCCGAAGTGGTGCGATCCGACCCTGACCGTCACGCCGAGAGACAGAAATGGTCTCCCGGTCTATCGTGTAACTAGTTACATCCCCCCAGGGAGGCGGAGCAGCATGATGGATCGGATAGTGGTCATCGGTGCCGGCGTCTACGGCGCGGCGGTAACGGCCTCGCTGGCCCGACGCGGCGCTCGCGTCACCGTGGTGGACGCCGGGATGCCGGCCGCCGGCACCTCCGGCGCGACGTTCTCGTGGACCAACTCGTGCGGCAAGCAGCCACGCGCCTACCACGACCTGAACGTCGCCGGCATGCGGGCACACCGGGAGCTGGCGGCCGCAGTGACCGGCAGCGACTGGTATCACGAGAGCGGCAACCTGGAATGGGCGGCCGACGACGCCGGCCACGCCAAGCTGCGCAAGAAGGTCGCCGGGGTGCTCGACTACGGATACGAAGCGCGGTGGCTCAGCCGGGCCGAGGCGGCGCGCCTCGAGCCGGACCTCGATCCCGCCCAGTTGCCGCCGCACGAGATCGCCTTCTTCCCGCGCGAGGGCTGGGTCGAGCCGACCCGGCTGATCGGCCACCTGCTCAGCACCGCGGTCGCCCGGGGCGCTGAGGTGGTGCACGCCGACGCCGTCATCGCGATCGAGTTGCGCGGCGGCCTGGTTCGCGCGGTGTGGCTCGCCTCGGGGCGCCGAATCCCCGCGGGTGCCGTGGTGAATTGCGCGGGGCCGCGCGCCGCCGAGGTGGCCGAGCTCGCCGGGCTGATCCTGCCGATGCGCAACACCCGTGGCGTGCTGGTCTACAGCACGCCGGTCCCGGTCTCGATCTCTCGGGTGATCCACGCTCCCGAGGTCCATCTGCGTCCGGACGGCGCCGGGCGGATCCTGGTGCACTCCCAGGAGAGCGACAGTGCGGCACACGTGTCCGAAAGCGGGGAGATCAGCGTCGACCGGTCGGCGGTCGAGAAGGTGGTCCGGGCGGCCTGCACGCTCTACCCGGGGCTGCGGGGAGCGATGGTGGAGAGCGTACGGGTGGGTGAGCGGCCCATCCCCGTCGACGGGCTGCCGGTCCTGGGCCGGGTGGCCACGCTGCCCAACTTCCACTTCGCCGTGTCGCACAGCGGGGCGACCCTGAGCCTGCACGCCGGCGACCTGGTCGCGGCCGAAGCGCTCGGCGAGGACCGCAACGACGCGCTGGCCGCGTTCCGGTGGGAACGGCTGGCCGGCGAACGGCCGCGGGACGGCCAACGGTGAGGACGACCGTCCTGCACGGTGGCGCCCTGATCGACGGCCAGGGCACCGATCCGCGGCACGGCGTCGACATCGTCATCGAGGGAGACTCCGTCCGCGAGATCGTCCCCTCGCGGCCCGCCGAAACCTACGGCGCGGTCGACGAGATCGTCGACGCGGCCGGCACCCTGGTGATGCCCGGCCTGATCAACAACCACACCCACGGCACCGCGTACGGGCCGCTGTTTCCGAGCGGCCATGCGGGACTGTCACACCGGCAGGTGCTGGCCAACCTCGACCGGCACCTGCTGGAGGGTACGACGACGGTGCTCTGCGTGGATGGCTTCGTCACCGCCGAGGCACTGGCCGACACGGACGGCGCGCACCCGGTCAACGTCAAGCTTGCCTCGTGCAACACCCCGGCCTGCCTCCGGGCGGCGACCATCGCCGACGGCGGCGGCCTCGCCCCGGCCAACCGGGCCTTCACCGCCCGGCACGCGGTCGCATCCGGCGCGGTCGCGCTCGGCGAGATCGGTGCGGGGCACACCCTCGGCGGTGGCGGTGCGAGCTACATGTACATCCCGGCCGAGGTCCAGCGGCGTACGGGCCGGACCATCACACCCCGGCAGGCGAACGCGCTGAAGGTCGCGGTGCTGGGCCGGCACATCGCGGTGCCGGCGTTCGATCCGGCCGCGGTCGAGGTGGCGTTGGCGGACGCGGGGCTGCTCGGCAGGCTGACGGTCGAGGATGCTCGGGCGGTCGTCTCGGACATCGTGCTGCCCGCCTTCGACATCGCCCTGCGCGGCCTCGCTGAGGCGGCCGATCAGGCCCGTGCGGCGGGTGTCCCGGTGCTGGTGCACAACGCCGCGGCGTCGATGACCCAGGTCGCCGCCATCGCGAAGACCGGCGTGACACTGATCGCCGGGCACTCCAACCATTCGAGCTTCGAGCTGCGCGAGGCCGTCGAGCACGCCGAACGGCTCAAGGAGCTGGGTGCGGTCGTGGACGTGTCGACTCTGGACACCTTCGGCGCGCAGCGGCTCACCACGGGTCCCGAGTTGCTCTACGCGATGTTCGCCGCGGGGGTGGTCGACACGATCTCGACCGACTATGCGGGCGGCCACCACGACCCGATCCTGCTGGCGATCGACCGGTCCACCAAGGCCGGCGTGGTGCGCCTCCCGGCGGCGATCGCCATGGCGACCGCCAACGTCGCCGACGCCATCCCGGGAGTGGCGCCCCGGCGCGGCCGCGTGGTCCCGGGCGCAATCGCAGACCTGGTGCTGACGGACCCCGCGCAGCTCCACCGGGTCGGGACCGTCATGATCGGTGGTGACATCGTGGTCCGGGACGGGAGGCGCGTCGGTGAAGAGAGCCACTATCGGTGACGTCGCCGCGCACGCCGGTGTGTCAACGGCGACTGTCTCCCGGGTGCTCAACGGCGGCGCCGTCACCGCGACGACCGCCGCCAAGGTGTGGTCGGCGGTTGCCGCGCTGGAATATTCCCCCAACGCGCTCACCAAGAGCATCTTCGCCGGGCGCTCCCGCACGATCGGCGTCGTCATCCGGGACCTGAGCAGCCCCTTCTATCTCGATCTGATCCGCGGCATCGACGAGGTGGCCACCGCCGACGACAGTCTGGTCATGTTCGCCAACACCTTCCGGGACGCCGACCGCGAGGTCGCGCACGTGCGGACGATGGACGAGCACCGGGTACGCGGGCTGATCATGACGACCGGCGAGTCGGCCGACGGCCGTACCCGCCGGATGGCCGAGAGCGGCGTGCCGTGCGTGATCGTCGCGCGCACCGTGCCGGACGCGCCGCCCGGCCTGCACTCGATCAGCCTGAACAACATCGAGGCCGGCCGCCTGATGGCCGCGCACCTGGCGGCGTGCGGGCGATCGGCGGTCGGCGTCGTCACCTCGGGGCGCCGGCCCTCGCAGGTCGAGCGGACGCTGGGGTTGCGGCTGGCGCTCGCCGAGCGGGGCCTGCCGCTGCCACCGGAAGCGGTGGCCGTCGCGGAAAGCGAGACGGGGGTGGGTGCCGCAATCGACGCGCTGTTCGCCCGCGCCCACGAGCGGCAGGCGCCGGTGGACGCGATCGTCTGTGCCACCGGCCGGCTGACCGTCGCCGTCCATTCCGCGTTGACCGCCCGCGGTCTGACCGTCCCCGACGACATCGCCTTCCTCACGATGGACGACTTTCCGTGGGCGACCGCGCTCGGCATCACCGTCGTCGCCCAGCCCTCGTACGAGATGGGGCGGGAGGCGGCGAAACTCGTCGTCGAACAGCCGGACGAGTCGGTCGCGCTCGTCTTCGAACCCACGCTGGTCCCCCGCACCTCGTGCGGCGAGCGGTAGGGCTCCAGCGCCAGGCGATGCACATCGGCGGGCGACGACTGCTGAAGATCTCGACGTGCTGGCCGGCCCCGCCGACCGGGTGCGGCGCCAGGCCCATCAGGTGGTGGCCGACGGGCCGGCGCCGGCGGGCAGGACGAGGTGACGAGGCGCACCGACCCTGCCCTGCCAGATCTGTCAGAGCTGGGACTTGCGGCCGACGGCACAGTATTGGGCGATCTCCGGAGCTGCGGCCGCCTCCGCGTCAGGCTTCCATCGGGTCACTGACACAACGCCCGGCTCGATCAGCTCCAGCCCCTTGAACAGGCCGGCGATCCGCTCGGGGCTGCGCAGGTGGTATCGGGGGTTGGCCGAGAGGTTCCAGATCCGGGTGGCCTCGACCACGTCGGGGTTGGTGTCGGCGCCGTCGTACATCGCCAGGTAGCTGCCCGGGGCGAGGGCCACCATGATCTGATCGATGATCGATTTTGCCTCGTCGTCGCTCTCGATGTGCCCGAGGGTGCCCATCAGCATGAGAGCGACCGGCCGGTCGAGGTCGAGCGTATTGGCTGCCGCGGCCAGGATCGGGGCGGGGTCGCGCAGGTCGGCGTCGATGTAGTCGGTGGCCCCTTCCGGGCTGCTGGTGAGCAGTGCCCGGGCGTAGGTGAGGACCAGGGGGTCGTTGTCGACGTAGACGACGCGCGACTGCGGGGCAACCGCTTGGGCCACTTCGTGGGTGTTGTCGGCAGTGGGCAGGCCGGTGCCAATGTCCAGGAACTGCCGGATCCCGCCGTCGGCCGCGAGGTAGCGCACGGCCCGGGCCAGGTACTTGCGGGAGAGCCGGGCATGCTCGGCCAGATGCGGGAGGGTAGCGATGATCTGATCGCCCACGGCCCGGTCGGCGGCGAAGTTGTCCTTGCCGCCGAGCAGGTAGTTCCAAATTCGGGCCGTCTGGGGAACGTTGGTGTCCAACACGTGTCCGCCGTTTTCGACGACCGGCTCCTCAGCCACGCGACCACCCTTCACAGACACGAAGTCCGCAATGGACTCCGGGATCAACGACGCCAGCATACCTATCACCGTTCCGGATACCACCGGCCGCAGGTTCCGTATCTCATCGACGGTTGAGGGACGGCGGTGGAAGGGTGGATTTTTCACTCGACACCGTGGCCCGGGACCCCTCCGATTCGGCCGCGCCCTGCCGATAGGCCAGTTATGGCTGAACAGGAAAAGGCGCCACCGGCGGAGCGGGATGCGGCGTTGGCCACTGCGCTGGCCGAGCATCGCAGCGGTTTCGTGGCCGCCGCGGCCTCGAACGGCTTGTTCGTGCCGCTGCCCGAAGAGCTGATCGCAACCGGGCTACGCCCGGTTCACCGTGCGAGTTCGGCGCTCGTCCTGGTCGTCCCCGAGGACCACGCGGTGGTGGCGGACGCCTGGGTCGAGTGCCGGACCGCCGGCTGGTCCAGTTGCCGGGTGCGCCCGGTCGCCGCGCCGGAGCATCACGTCGAACTGCGGTTCATCGACACCACTCACCGCTGGGACGTGACCACGGTGCTGTTCAGCGGCATCGCTGAAATGAGCGGTTCCGGCCCGGAGCATGAGCAGCCACGGCCGCGGCACATCACGATGGTCAAGGACGACGTCGCGAAGGTGCTGGAGGCCGACCCGGCGGTCAGGCTGCTGCTGGGGTGGGACGCCGAGGAACTGATCGGGCGCACCACGCTGGAGCTGGTGCATCCGGACGACCGCGGGCGGGCGGTCACCAGCTACATGGACGTGATCGGCTCGCCGGTGGGCTCGGCCCGGCGGGTACGGCTACGCCACCTGCACCGCGACGGCGAGGTCATCTGGTTCGAGATCACCAACCACAACCGGCTCGAGGGTGAGCGGCCGCACGTGCTCGCCGAGATGCTCGACATCTCCGACGAGATGGCCGCCCAGGAAGCGCTGCACGCGAGCGAGCAACTGCTGCGACGGCTCGCCGAGACGCTGCCGATGGGCGTGGCGCAGATCGATCCCGAGGGCCGGATCGTCTACCGGAACACGGGCTACGCCCTGGCAGTCGGGTCGGCCGACGGTGATCACCTCACCGCCATGCTGAGCGGCGTGGTGCCCGGCGACCGCCCGCTGATCGAGAAGTCGCTGGCGACGGTCCTGACCACCGGCGCGGATGCCGACGTCGAATACGGCTACCGCGACGAGGCGCGCGGCTTGCGCAGAATCAGCGCCAACCTGCGGGCGCTGACCGACGAGGCAGGGGGCGTGACCGGCGCCATCCTCTGCTTCACCGACGTGACCGATGAGGTGCGGCTGCGCGAGCAGCTGCGGCAGCAGGCCACGTACGACACACTGACCGGCTGCCACAACCGCGCGGCGACCCTCGAGGCGCTGGCGGAGAGCCGGCCGGCGGGCCGCGGGGTCGCGGTCATCTACCTCGACCTCAACGATTTCAAGCAGGTCAACGACCGCTTCGGGCACTCGGCGGGCGACCGGATGCTGGTCTACGTAGCCGACCGGCTGCGCATGGCGGTGCGCCATGGCGACGTGGTCGGCCGGCTCGGCGGCGACGAGTTCGTGGTGATCTGCCGGGACGTCGCGGACGCCGCGCACGCCCGCAGGATCGGCGAGTCGCTGGTCGACGCCCTGGACTCCGGAGGTGTGGAGGTGGCCGGCGAGTGGCTGCGGCCCGCAGCGAGCATCGGCGTGGCCTGGTCGCGCGTTCTTCCGGACGCCGAAGCCTTGGTCGCCCGAGCGGACGCCGCGATGTATGCGGCGAAGAAGGGCCGCACCGGCCGGCTGGCCCTGGTCATGGCCGACTCGCACGAACGGCCCGAACCGTCGCAAACCTAGGTCACGCAGGTAACGCGTCCCCGGTCTGCGGCCGCCCGCCGCTCAGCGGCGCAGCCAGGGCTGGAGCATCCGCGTGACCTGGGGCAGCACCAGGTAGGTCATGATCGGGGTCAGGCAGAGGGTGCTGACCAGGGTGCGCAGCACCGCGTCGAGGTCGGCGATCAGATGGTTGAGGGTGAACGCGGCCAGCAGGCTGACCGGGAAGAAGCCGAGCCAGATGGTCACGGCCTGCTTCCAGCGCGGTGGGGCCTTCGGAGCGGCGGCCTCGCTGACCTCGTGCGCCCGCGGCGGGTCGAACCAGCCCTCGATCCCGGTGCGTTTTTCCGTACGGGTGTGCTCGACGAAGCCCTCGGCCGACGAGAGCCACCACCGGCGCTGGGGTGATTCCTCCCAGTTGCGCAGGGCGTGCTCGTCGGCGAAGCGGTAAAGCATGTGCCACTCGTGCGAGCCCTTGTCCGGCCGCACCCAGCCGGTGCCCAGGAAGCCCGGGAAGTCCTCGGCCAGCGTCGTGCCGGCGTTCACCCAGGCGGTCATCTCGGCCTGCCGGGACGGGTCGGCTCGCCGGGTGATGGCGACGGTGACAGCGGGAGACTCCATGTCTCACATTGTGGTATGTCGAGGTTTCCGGCGCTGCTCGGTGAAGGTTTCGGTGCCGTAGCCCACACGGTATGTTCCGCCTCATGACCTTGCAGCGAAAGTTGTCGATGGCCGCGGCGGGTGTCGTCGCGGCCCTGCTCCTGCCCGCAGTCCCGGCTCAGGCCGGCGGCGGCTCCCTGGCCTGGCAGCTCACCCCGACCGGCGCCGAGGCCCGGTTCCGCGGCCTGGCGCCGGTCAGCGCGAAGGTGGCCTGGGTGGCCGGTTCGGCCGGCACGATCCTGCGGACGGTCGACGGCGGCCGCCACTGGTCGCCGGTCGGTCCGCCCGCCGCGGCCGGGCTCGAGTTCCGCGACATCGAGGCGTTCGACGCCCGCAACGCCGTCGCCCTGACGATCGGCACCGGCGCCGACTCCCGGGTGTACACCACCTCGGACGGCGGCCGCACCTGGAGCGAGTCGTTCCGCAACGAGGATCCCGTCGCCTTCTACGACTGTCTGACGTTTCTCGACCGCCGGCACGGCCTGGCCCTCTCCGACCCGGTCGACGGCAAGTTCCGCATCCTCGCCACCCGCGACGGCGGCCGCTCCTGGCAGGTTCAGCCCACCGCCGGCATGCCCGCCGCGCTGACCGGCGAGTTCGCCTTCGCGGCCAGCGGCACCTGCCTCGTCTCGGCCGGCGGCAAGGCGATGTTCGCAGCCGGCGGCGGCGCCGAGTCCCGCGTCTTCACCTCCCACGACGGCGGCCATTCCTGGTCGGTGACGGCCACCCCGGTCCCGAGCGGTCCGAGCGCCGGCATCTACAGCCTGGCCGTACGCCGTGACGGCGCATCCATCGCCGTCGGTGGCGACTACGCGGCCCCGACCGCCGCCCCCGACGGCGCGGCCTACCTGCGCGGCCGCACCTGGACCGTCGCCCGCACCGTCCCCGGCGAATACCGCTCCGGCTCAGCCTGGCTCGGTCACGGCAACACGGCCCTGGCCGTCGGCCCCACCGGCAGCAACATCTCGTACGACGCCGGCCGCACCTGGAAGCGTTTCGACACCGGCAGCTTCGACGCCGTCGAATGCGTCCCCGGCGCCTGCTGGTCCTCCGGCGAAAAGGGCCGCGTGGCCAAGCTGACCCACAAACACTGAGTAACCCGCGCGTTCGGGGCTGACCGGCCCGTGTTCCAGATCGGTGCCGGTGAAGAGCGGTGCCGCCGCTGGTCAGGCGGTGGTGCCGCGCACCCACGGGAGGGCGAGGCGTTCGATCAGCACCAGGACGTAGTACAGGATGATGCTGACGATGGCCATCAGGGTGAGGGCTGCGAAGGCCGTTGCGGTGTCGCCCTGGCCGGCGGTCTGGACGATGATCGTGCCCAGGCCCTCGTCGACGCCGCCGGACTGCATCTCGCCGACGGCCACGCCGATCACGGCCAGCGGCATGGCCAGTTTGAGCCCCACGAAGATCTGGGGCAACGCGGCCGGCACGCGGACGCGCAGGAACGTCTGGGTGCGGGTGGCGGAAAGCGATCGGGCCAGTTCGGCCAGGTCGGCCGGGGTGCTGGCCAGGCCGGTCGCGGTGGAGAGCACGATCGGGAAGAAGCAGAGCAGGAACGCCATGGCCAGGACGGGCTTGGTGCCGAAGCCGAACCACGCGATCATCAGCGGTGCGATGGCTACCTTGGGTACGGCGTTGAGCGCCACCAGCAGGGGGCCGAAGGCACGCTCGAACGGCTTCCAGGCGGCGATGGCCGTGCCCAGCGCGACGCCGATGATCACCGACAGGCCGAAGCCGATCAGGGTCACCCGGACCGTGTCCCACGTCGTCTGCAGCAGCAGTTCGGGGTACGTACGGAAGCCCTCGTAGACGTCGACCGGGGACGGCAGGATGATCGGCTGGATGTCGAAGATCTCGACGACCGCCCACCACACCACGACGGTGAGGACGATGCCGAGCACCGGCCAGGCCACCACGGCGGGTGACCATCGCCGCTCGGGGCGGGTGGGACGGGCCACGGCAGCCTCCGTCGGGGACGTCAGCGTGTCTTGCACCGGGGGTGCTCCTCAAGCATGTGGGGTGCGCCGGAAGCCCGGCACACCCCGTGCAGACAAAGGTCAGGCCTTGGGCGTCAGGTCGAAGTTGATGACCTGCTCCGGCTTGAGGCCGGGCTCGATCTGACCGGAACCCTGCAGGATCGCGATGCTCCGCGCGACGCGCTCGGCGTCGAGGGCGCCGACCGGGATGCCGGCGGCGGCCGACTTGACGTACGGGCCCATCAGCGTGAGCTCGGCCGCGACGCCCTCGGGCTTGGCCGTCTTGACGTACTTCAGCGTGATCTGGCCGGCCTCCTCCGGGTTCGCGATGGAGTCGGCGAGACCCTTGAGCAGCGCCTCGGAGAACTTCTTGACCTTCTCGGGGTTGTCCGTCGCGTACTTGGTCGACGTGATCAGCACGTTGCCGTAGAGGTCCTGCAGGTAGTCGCTGTAGGGCAGCACGACGGCCTTCTTGCCCTTGGCCACCGTCTCGACGGTGGGCTTGCCGACCACGAACTGGCCGATGCCCTGCGTGCGGCCGGAGGCGAGCAGACCGATCAGCTCCTGCGCCTGGCCGTTCTGGAACTTGACCTTGTTGGGGTCGATGTTGGCCAGCTTGGCGTAGGTCGGGAACAGCGTGCGCACGACCGAGCCGGGGGCGTCGGTCAGCGTCTTGTTCTCGAGGTCCTTGGGCGAGTTGATGCCGTTGCCCTCGAGCGCGATGATCGCGGCCATGGTGCGCTGCTGGATGGCCGCCACGGCGGTGAAGCCGGTCGTCTTGTCCTTGCCGCCGGCGGCGAGGAGGCCACCGGTGAGGTCGATCGGCGTGAACTGGGCCTGACCGGACACGATGGACTTGATGTTCTCGCCCGAGCCCTTGCCCGGGTTGATCGTGACGTCGAAGCCCGCGTCCTTGAAGTAACCCTTGTCGAGGGCGACGTACGCGTACGAGTCGCGGCCGAAGGTGCCGAACGAGGTCAGGTAAGTGATCTTTTCGAGCGAGGCGCCGCTGCCACCGTCGCCGTCAGCCGAGTCGTCGCTGCACCCGGCGGCTGCGCTCATGGAGAGGGCGAGCACGCCGGCGACAACGGAACGTACGAGGGTCCTTCTGTGCACCGTAGATCCTTCCCGACCTGGTGCGGTCGAATGGGGAACCGGCAACCCGGCAATTGGCCCACCGGGGCCGTGAGTGGTCGAACGTGGGGCAGTGGTGTCCCGACGGGGATCGTAGGGCAAACTGGCACATGCATCGATGACAGGTTCGTCTCAAAAACCGAAGTAGACGGATCACACACGATCGATCAGGATGAGCCGGGTATGCGCCCAGGCTCGGCTTATGAGGGACGATGATGCGCGTTTGTCTGTTCGTCGAACCGCACCGGGGTGCGACGTACGACACTCAATTGAACTTCGCCCGTCACACTGAGAACGCCGGTTTCGAGGGTCTGCTCCGAGCCGACCACTACCGTGCGTTGACTCCCGAGCCGGGGCTGCCCGGGCCCACCGACGCGTGGATCACGCTGGCCGGACTAGCCCGCGAGACCCGTACTCTGCGGATCGGCACCCTGGTCAATTCGGCTACGTTCCGTATGCCCGGGCCACTGTCGATCATGGTTGCGCAGGTCGACCAGATGAGCGGTGGCCGGGTCGAGCTGGGCATGGGCGCCGGCTGGGTCGAGCGCGAGCACACGGCGTACGGCATCCCCTTCCCCGCGGTCGGCGAGCGCTTCGACCGTCTCGAGGAACAGCTCGAGATCCTGACGGGACTTTGGGGCACGCCCGAGGGCCAGAGTTACTCGTTCGACGGCAAGCACTACCACCTGGTGGACGCTCCGGCGCTGCCCCGCCCGGTGCAGCGTCCGCATCCGCCGATCATCGTCGGGGGCAAGGGCCCGCGGCGTACGCCGGATCTGGCGGCCCGCTACGCCGACGAATACAACATGCCGTTCAAGACCGTGGCCGAGACCGCCGCCGCCTTCGATCGCGTCCGGGCCGCCGCCGCGGCGATCGGCCGGTCGAAGCCGCTCACCCTGTCGGCCGGCATCGTGGTCGCGATCGGCCGTACCGGCGCCGAGGCCGCGCGCCGCGCCGCTCCCCTGCACGTCAAGAGCGTGCTGCCGCCGGAGGACCCGGTGGAGGGCTCCCCCGCCCAACTGGTGCAGCGCATCGGCGAGATGCAGGCGATCGGCGCGACCCGCGTGCACCTGCGCCTGATCGACATGGACGACGTCGACCACCTCGAGCTGATCGCGAGCGAAGTGCTGCCTCAGCTGTCCAGGTAGGCCAGCACCGCGAGCACGCGGCGGTTGTCGTCCTCGGACACCGGCAGGCCGAGCTTGGTGAAGATGTTGTTGATGTGCTTGCTGACGGCCTTCTCGGTGATGAAGAGCTTGGCCGCGATGGCCGCGTTGGAACGGCCCGCGGCCATCTCGCCGAGCACCTCGCGCTCGCGGGGCGTGAGCACGTCGAGCGGCCGGCTGCGGTCGAGCAGCCGGGCCACCACCTCGGGGTCCATCATCGTGCCGCCGCCGGCCACCTGCCGCACCGCGTCGACGAACTGCGCGACGTCGCTGACCCTGTCCTTCAGCAGGTAGCCGACCCCGCCGCGGCGGTCGGAGAGCAGCTCGCGGGCGTACAGCGGCTCGACGTGCTGGCTGAGCACCAGAATCGGCAGGCCCGGCATCTGCCGGCGGGCCGCGATGGCCGCCTGCAGACCCTCGTCGGTGAAGGTGGGTGGCAGGCGCACGTCGAGGACGGCCACGTCGGGCTTGCAGTCGAGCAGGGTCGGCAGCACGTCGGGCCCGCGGCCGACGACCGCCACCACCTCGAACTCGAACGCCTCGAGGATCCGGGTCAGTCCGTCCCGGAGGAGAGCATGGTCCTCGGCGATGACGACGCGCACGGCAGCTCCATGGTCACGATGGTCGGCCCGGCCGGTGGGCTGGACACGGACATCGTGCCATCGAAGGCGGCGAGGCGGCGTTCCATTCCCGCCAGGCCGGTGCCGCGCATCGGATCGGCCCCGCCGTGGCCGTCGTCCCCGACCTCCAGGCGCAACAGGTCACCGGTGCGGCGCATGCTGACGTAAGCAACGTTGGCGCCGCTGTGCCGCTGGACATTCGTCAGAGCTTCGGCGACCGCGAAATAGGCGGCCGACTCGACCGGGGTCTCGAGGCGGCCGGTCACGTCGGAATCCACAGTGGTGGGAATGACCATGGTCAGCGCGAGCGCCCGCACGGCGCCGTCGAGGCCGCGCTCGGCCAGCACGGGCGGGTGGATCCCGCGTACGAGATGACGCAGTTCGACGAGGGCGGTCGAACTGTTCTCGCGCGCCTCGGCGAGCAGTTTGCGGGCGGTCTCGGGGTCACGCTCGACCAGTTCCTCGGCCAGGCCGATGGCCATGCCGAGCGACACCAGCCGGGCCTGGGCCCCGTCGTGCAGGTCGCGTTCGATGCGGCGCAGCTCGGCGGCCTGGGCGTCGACCGCGTCGGACCGGGTGACGGTGAGCTGAGTGACCCGCAGCCGCAGCTCGGCCGCCCGGGTGGGCGCCAGGAAGAGCCGGGCGAACAGCGCGTCGAAACGGCGCAGGTGCGGCGCGACGACGAGGCCGAGGAGCAGGAACACCGCGCCCTGAGGCAGCGAGAGGAAGCCCTCGCTGACGCTCTCGATCGGCCAGTTGACCCCGTAGCCGGACCACTCGCCGCCCAGATATATCCAGAGCGGCAGGAGCACGATGCCCTCGACCCCGTACGCCGGCAGCCCCAGCGTGAGGATGCCGAGCACCAGGCCGCCGACCGCTCCCGGCAGCAGCCATGCGAAGTCCCGCCAGGTCGCCGGGTCGCTGACGATCCACTTGTAGCGGGCCCAGCCGATCGGGGCCACGCCGGGCGGTTTCGGGCGGTAGGGACGCACGATGCGCACGCCGTGCCAGCCGGCCACCCGGCGAGCCAGATCGGCCCGCAGCCGGATCAGCGCGGTCACCGCGGGCAACAGGAACAGGCCGATCCCGAGCACCGGGGTGAGCACCAGCGACACCACGAACAGCACGAAGAGCGGGAAGTTCAGCACGGCCAGGACGATCCCGAGCAATCCGGCCGCCACCGCCCGGAGCCCGTCACGCAGCCAGTCTCTTGTCTCCACGCTTCTCATCGTGGCCCACCGGAGCCGGCAACTCAGTAGTGCTAGCCCTACCAAAGGCTGGGGGCCCTGCACTCCTGACCTTGAGGGTTCCCGCAGTGTCTGCTGGAGGGCATGACGACAATGGCAGAGCGGCCGCGGGCGACGGCCGGAAGCGACTTCGCGGAACTGGGCCGGCGGATCAACGCGGCCGGGCTGCTACGCCGCCGGCCGGCGTACTACGTGGCCCGATTGAGTCTGGTGGGCGGGGCGCTGATCCTGGGCTGGGCCGCGTTCTTCGCCATCGGCGCCTCCTGGTGGACGCTGGCCGTGGCCGCCTTTTTGGCGGTGGTGTTCGCGCAGACCGCGCTGGTAGCCCACGACCTCGCGCACCGGCAGGTGTTCCGCACCAACAAGCCGAGCGCGCGGGCCGGGTTGATCGCGGGCAACCTGGCCATCGGCATGTCCTACGGCTACTGGATGGACAAGCACACCAAGCACCACGCCAACCCCAACCACGACGACCTCGACCCGGACGTCGGGCCCGGGATGCTGGTGTGGTCGCGCGAGGCGGCAGCCGGCAAGGGTTTCCTCACGCGTCATCAGGCGTACTTCTTCTTCCCGCTGCTCACTCTGCTCGGGCTCTCGCTCAAGCGCGACAGCATCCGGTGGATCTCGCAGAAGCAGAAGCCGCTGGAGGCCGCGCTGCTCGGGCTGCACCTCATCGCGTACCTCGCGGCCCTGGTCACGGTGCTGAGCCCGCTGCAGGCGATCGCCTTCCTCGTCGTCCACCAGGCGATCTTCGGGGTGTACCTGGGCCTGACGTTCGCACCCAACCACAAGGGCATGCCGCACCCCACCGGCGACGAGGACTTCCTGCGCAAGCAGGTGCTGACCTCGCGCAACGTCCGGGGCGGCCGCTTCGTCGACGCGGCCCTGGGCGGCCTCAACTACCAGATCGAGCACCACCTGTTCCCGGCCATGCCGACGCCCAACCTGCGCAAGGCGCAGCCGATCGTGCAGCGGTACTGCGCGGAGATCGGCGTCTCGTACGAGATGACCAGCCTGACCGATTCGTACCGTCAGGCCCTGAGCCACCTGCACGACGTGGGCGCCGAGCTCCGCAAGACCGCCTAGCGGGGCAGGTTACGCAGGTTCGTGCGGGCCAGGTGCAACATCTGGCCGACGCCGCCGGAGAGCACCGACTTTCCGGCGGCGAGCGCGAATCCGGCCGCCTCCTCCTTGGTGATGTGGGGCGGGATCTCCAGGGCGTCCGGGTCGGTCACCACGTCGAGCAGGGCCGGACCGTCGTGGTCGAGCACCGACCGGAGCGCGCCGCGGACCTCGTCCGGCTTCTCCACCCGTACCGAGAAAAGCCCGGCCGCCCGGGCGATGGCCGCGAAATCGACGTGGTCGTGGTCGGTCTCGTACGGCGGGTCGCCGGCCACCAGCATCTCGAGGCGCACCATGCCGAGGCTGGAGTTGTTGAAGACCACCACCTTCACCGGCAGGTTGTGCAGCTTGGCGGTGAGCAACTCGCCCAGCAGCATGGCCAGCCCGCCGTCGCCCGACATCGAGATCGCCTGCCGGCCCGGGTCCAGCTTCGCGGCGCCGAGCGCGTGCGGCAGGGCGTTGGCCATCGTGCCGTGGACGAACGAGCCGAGCAGCCGGCGCCGCCCGTTGGGTGTGATGTAGCGGGCCGCCCAGCTGGTGCACATGCCGGTGTCGGCGGTGAAGACGGCGTCGTCCGCCGCCTCCTCGTCGAGGATCGAGGCCACGTACTCCGGGTGGATCGGCACCAGGTGCTCGACGTCCCGGGTGTACGCGTCGACGACCCGGTCCAGCTCGCGGACGTGCTTGGTGAGCATGCGGTCGAGGAACTTGTGGTCCTTGCGCTCGAGCTTCGGCATCAGCCTGGTGATGGTGGCGCCGACGTCGCCGGCCACACCCAGGTCGAGCGCCGTGCGGCGGCCCAGGCGCGACGGGTCGATGTCGATCTGGATCGTGTTCTTCTGGGGCAGGAACTGCCGGTACGGGAAGTCGGTGCCGAGCAGCAGAAGCAGGTCGGCCTCGTGGGTCGCCTCGTAACAGGCGCCGTAGCCGAGCAGGCCCGACATGCCCACGTCGTACGGGTTGTCGTACTGCAGCACGTCCTTGCCCCGCAGCGTGTGCCCGACCGGCGCGCCCAGCCACTCGGCCAGTTGCAGCACCTGCTCGCGGGCGTCGGCGCAGCCGATCCCACCGAAGATCGCCACGGTCTTCGCCGCGTTGATCCGTTCGGCCAGGTCCTCGAGCACGTAGTCGGACGGCGCGCCCAGCACCGGCCCGGCCACCGCGTGCCCGGCGCCGGTCTCGTTGGTGGCCTCGGCCGCGAGCACGTCGCCCGGCATCACCAGCACGGCCGCGCCCCGCTTGCCGACCGCCTGCTGAATGCCCATCCGCGCCATCCGCGGCATCTGCTCGGCCGACGAGACCATCTCGGTCCAGTGGCTGGCCTGCCCGAACAACTGCTTGGGATCGGTCTCCTGGAAGAAGCCGGAGCCGATCTCGGTCGAGACGATGTGCGAGGCGATCGCCAGCACCGGCGCGGCCGACCGGTGCGCGTCGAACACGCCCTGGATCAGGTGGGTGTTGCCCGGCCCGCAACTGCCCGCGCAGACCGCCAGCTTGCCGGTGAGCTGGGCTTCCGCGGCGGCCGCGAACGCCGCGGCCTCCTCGTTGTGCACGTGGACCCATTCGATGGCGTCGTTGCGCCGGATCGCGTCGGTCAGCGCGTTGAGGCTGTCCCCGACCAGGCCGTAGATCCTCTCCACGCCGGCCTGAATCAGCACTTCGACCAACTGGTCAGCGACTGTCTTTCCCTTACCGAACACCCCGGCCTCCCGCCTTCGTGCGAATGTGCGTGCAGTACCCGAGCTCGAGAGCGCGCGAACGGAGAAAAAATGGATCTGCGTCTCACTGACAGGGTGGCAGTGGTCACAGGTGGTAACGCCGGAATCGGTGAGGCGATCGCCCGCGGGCTGGCCGCCGAGGGCGTCCACCTGGCCCTCGTGGCCCGTTCGGCCGACCGGTTGCGGGCCGTGGCGGAGTCGATTTCCGGCGTACGGGTTCTCACCGTTCCCGCCGACCTCGCGCAGCCCGAGGGTGCGGCCGTCGTGGCGGCCGCCGTTCACCAGGAGTTCGGCGGTGCCGACATTCTCGTCAACAACGCCGGCACCGGCAGCGACGAGAAGATCCTGACCGCCCCTGATGCCCGGTGGCAGTTCTACTGGGAGTTGCACGTCATGGCGGCCGTGCGCCTCGCGCGCGAGATCGCGCCGCAGATGAAGGCCCGCGGCGGCGGCGTGATCCTGCACAACGCCTCGATCTGCGCCACCCAGCCGCTGGGCTACGAGCCGATCTACAACACCACCAAGGCGGCGCTCGTCATGTTCTCCAAGTGCCTGGCCAACGAGTTGATCGGGGACAACATCCGGGTCAACGCGGTGAACCCCGGCCTGGTCATGACCGGGGACTGGATCAAAACCGCGAAGGCGCTGACCGCGGGCACCGAACAGACGTGGGAGCAGTACCTGGCCAGGATCGCCGAGGACAACGCGCCGATCGGACGGTTCGCCACCCCGGCCGAGGTGGCCGATTTCTTCGTCTTCCTCTGTTCCGAGCGCGCCGCCTACTCGGTGGGATCGACCTATTACGTGGACGGGGGCTGGCTCAAAGTGACGACCTGAGCCAGGGGATCAGGATGGGCAGGACGGTGGCGGCCTGCATGGCGACCATGTGGTCGGCCTTCGGGATCGTTCGCACCTCCCAACCCTCCTTCCGCAGGGCTTCGCGGTTCTCGAGCAGCGGCTCGGCCAGGGCGACATACGCGTTGTCCCAGGCCGGGCCGTACTGGATGTTGTCCTCCGCGCCGGCGAAGGCGAGCCGGGGGATGTCGAGGTCGACCGCCCGCTCGTCGAAGTCCTGGAGCGACTCGTAGAGCGTCACGAACTGCCGGGTCTGGTCGGGCGTCTGGGTGAAGGCCACCGAGTCCCAATCGCCGGCCACGGGCTCGCCGGTGGGCGGGGGCGGCGGGTCGAGCGCCATGCGATGGGCCGAGCGGGTGACGGCGAGCATCGCCTCGTAGGGGCCACCGAGCGGCGGGTAGCCGCCCATGGCCAGGGCGGTGAGGCGGTCGGTGCGGATGGCCAGCTGCAGCCCGGCTAGGGCGAGCCAGGAATAGCCGTAGTAGGCGAAACGGTCGGCGCCGGCCAGAGCCTGCAGGTCGGCGGCGACCACGTCGGCGGTCAGGGTCAGCGGCGCCGGGTGCTGGTTGCGGTGGCCCTCGTAGTCGGCGGTGATCACTCGGAAGCCGGCGTCGGCCAGGCCGGTGGCCAGGGCGTGGCCGTTGTCGGGGTCGGCGCCCCAGGCCCGCATCGCGTCGGCCTGTTCGCCCTCGATGATCGCCGTGCTGACGGGGAGGAAGATGGCGGGACCACTGCCCTCGACCCGGACGTCGAGGGTGGATCCGTCGTGCAAAGTCACGGTCGGCATGCAAAACACTATACACTGTCAGGAGTTATGGACGACCACCTGAAGCGGCTCTGGCGGCACCGCGGGGCAACCCTGCCCACGCCCCGCCGCGGCCCGAAACAGCAACTGGACCTCGACGAGATCCTCGCCGCGGCGATCACCCTGGCCGACGCGTCCGGACTCGAGGCGGTGTCGACGCGGGCCGTGGCCGGGCGCTTCGGCAGGACGGCGATGGCTCTCTATCCGTACGTGGGAACCAAGGAGAACCTGCTCGCGCTGATGCAGGACCAGGCCTCGGCCATGCCCGCTCTGCCCGCACCGCGGGATCATCTGGCGGGCGCGCTGACGGGCTGGGCGACGGCGCTGTACGAGGTTTACCTGGCCCATCCGTGGCTGACCGAGCGGCCGTGGTCCCAGGCCAGTCAGGGCCCGAACGAGCAGGACTGGATGGAAGCGCTGCTGGCGATCTTCGAGCGCTTCACGGTGCCGCCCGGCTCCCGCCCGCCGGCCGTGACGATGCTGTACGCGACGGTCCGCGCGACCGCCCAGACGGCGGCCGCCTACTCCCGCCTGACCGCGGCCGACCTCGAAACCTGGCGCGCCCAGGCGGCGGCGATGCCCGATGCGTATCCGCTGTCGGCCGCCCTCATGCCGATCACGCCGCACTGGCGGGATGCTCCGCGCGCGGGACTGCTCGCCGCCGTCGCCCTGCTCACCGCCGGCCTGGAGGCCGCCCCCGGTTAGCGGGCGCTCTTCGCCTCGGCAACGTCAGAGACCGGCGGTGTCCAGGTCGAGCAGCTCGTGCAGCGCCCTCCCACCGTCCGGTGTGAGCCGCACGGCCCGGCCGGAACCGATGCGGGTGACCCACCGCCGGGCCAGAAACGTCTCACACAGCCGCGCGCCGGCCACCCCGGCCAGATGCTGCCGCCGCTCGGTCCAGTCGAGGCAGCCCCGGGCCAGCGGACGCCGCCCCGGCGCCGGCTGAGCACCGGTCGTCGAGGTCAAGAACGTTTTCCCGTACGGGGTGAGAGCGAACCCACCACCCACGTCGAGCATCCCCGCCCCGGCCATCGCCTCTGTGACCGCGACGCCGAGCCGGCCCGCCAAATGGTCGTAACAGGTGCGCCCCCGGCGCAGCGCCGCACTGGCCGCAGCCGTCCGCAGCCCGGTGACCGGCGCCGGCGACGGTTCGAGCCGGGCGGCCAGATCCTCGACGAGCTGCGCCGCCGACTCGTCGGCCAGCTGCACATACCGATGATCGCCGGTCGGCTACGCATTCGGGTTCTCGCGCCTGAGGAAGGCCTCGATGCGGGCGAAGGCGCCCTGCCAGACCTCGTTGACGAAGAAGTCGCGGACCTCCGGCACCGGGAAGCCGCTCTGCACGACGGTCACGAGGGTGCCGTCGCCATTCTCCTCGAAGGTGATCTCGACGCGCGTGGTCATCTCGAGGCCGTCGGGGCCCGAGCCGGTCGACTCGGTGACCAGGCGGCGCGGCCGGTCGATCTCGAGGAACGTCTGCGTCTCGTGGAACAGCGTGTCGCGATTCGGGCCCCAGACTGCGGTCTGCTTGCCGCCCACCCGCAGGTCGACCTCGATCTCGACGATGCCGGGCTCCTCGTCGAGGATGCTGAACCAGATCTTCTGTTTCTCGGCGTCGGTGTAGGCGTCGAACACCTCCTCCGGCGTGGCCGGCAGTTCCCGCGTGATCCGCATGTCGAGCGTCATGGCCCCTGCTCTTTCTCTCGTCGATCGGTGGGGGCTGCGCCGCGGCGCAGAGTGAAGTAGGCGTCGAGGCCGTCGAGGCGGCGGGCCCAGAGCCGTTGGTAGAAGCTGATCCACGCCATGGCGTCGTCGAGCGGCGCCGGCGCGAGGCGGCACTGCCGGCTGCGGCCGACCTTCTCGGTGACCACCAGGCCGGCGTCCTCGAGAACTTGGACGTGTTTCTTCATCCCGGTCAGGGTCATGCCGGTCGGCTCGGCGAGCTCGCCGATGGTCGCCGGCCCCTCGCCCAGCCGCACCAGGACGCCGCGCCTGGTCGCGTCCGACAGTGATGCGAACACCCGATCCAATTCCTGTTGCTGAACCACGTGGCTCACTGTACGAAACTGAACCGGAAAGTTCAACGTCGGTGCCCCCGGGGAGAGTCGAACTCCCGGCCTCCGGATTCGTAATCCGGCGCGCTGTCCAGCTGCGCCACGGGGGCGTCGTGTCGTCGAGTGGTCTCGAACCACCGGCCTCCGCCTTATGAGGGCGGCGCTCTACCGCTGAGCTACGACGACGGGATCAGGAAAGTTCTACAGTGCTCGAATGCAGACGCGGACCAGCAACATGTGGTGGGGCATGGCCGTCGAGGCGCCGGACCCGGCGAAGCTGGCCCGGTTCTACTCCGACCTGATCGGCTGGCCCGTGGTGCACGAGGAACCGGGCACCACCGTCCTCGCCACCACCCCCGACGGGTCGAACTACGTCGTGTTCCAGCAGGCAACCGACTATGTGCGGCCGGTCTGGCCGCCGGCCGAGGGCAGTCAGCGCCCGATGATGCATTTCGACTTCCAGGTCGGTGATCTGGATTCCGCCGTGGCCGAGGCGAAGGGGCTGGGCGCCGAACTGGCCGCCGACCAACCACAGGCCCACGTCCGGGTCCTGCTCGACCCGGCCGGTCACCCTTTCTGCCTCGTACGCGATGACGGCTGACCGGTCAGGCCGAGGAGCACGACGACGGATCGACCGGAGCGGCGGCCACGCGTTGTCGGGGTAGCGCAAATATGCCCCGGCAGCCAGCCCGGCGGTCGCCTCACCCGCCGCGGCCGGCCCGCGACGCGCCGCCGCTCCGGTCTCGGAAATGACAATTGACAAGCACACGGGCGGCAGGATTCGAACCCGCACCTGACGGCTTTGGAGGCCGGCGCTCTCCCGGTTTGAGCTACGCCCATACGTTGATGCTCACGCCCCGGCGAGCAGGCGTTCACAGAGCTACCGGCGGCCGGATCGGCGCATTCGCCGGCGCGTTTCCGCGGCGCTCACACAGAGGTCGGCGCACATGGCTTCGGGCCATCGCATCTTCGATCTCCTTTCGTGTGGCGCTCTCGCGGACACCCCGAACATTAGGGCGCGCCATTGCTTGCAGCAATCCATTTAACGGCGCGCTGATCTTCCTGCTCGCCCCGCCTGAGCCGGCCCGGCCACGAGGGCCGGGCCGGCAAACGGCGCTACGCCGGTGTCACCGACCAGCCGTCGGCGTATTCGATGTGGACGGGGCGGATCTCCTCGTGCCAGGCGTGGGGCACCGGTTCGGTCCGCAGGATCACCGGGCGGTCGACGAGCACACATCGGTGTTCGCCGGGCCACCACCAACCGGCCGACCGCGTGAGCGCCGACCACTCGGCGAACTCGCGCTCGTGTCGCAGGTGAGGCTGGACCGTCCGCCGGATGGCGTCGACGTGGGCGACCCACGAAGCGTCCTGCTGGCCGTACCAGCCGACCGGCACCGCTCCGACCGACTGACCCAGAGCGGCCCGTACGGGAAGGTAGATCCCGGCCAGGCTTCGGAACAGCGCATTCCGTACGCCCTGGGTGAGCATCTCGTGGAACGGCAACCCGGAGTCGAGGGCCTGGCCGGGCGGCAGTACGGGCCACGCCTCACCCTTGCGGCGCTTCATCGGCGTACGGTCCGGGGGTGGCTCGGTGAAGTCGGCCTCCAGGGCCGACCGCAGGCGGGAGAGCCCGGCCGCGACATCTCCGGCCAGCGGAAATCTTCCGGGTGGCCGCCGATCGCCCAGCCACGATCGCAGAGCGTCGTGGGTGGGCAGGCCTTCGAGGTACGGGATGGCCGCGCGTGGCGACGCGACCCGGACGAACTGCGGCCGCGGACGGCCATGCCGGGCGTACAGCGAGGCGATTATTTCTTCCGAGGTGGTGTGGTCGGCGGGCTTGGTGGAGATCCCCACGTCAAGCCATTCGCGGCGAGTCTCCGCCGCCCGATCCCACAGCTCTTGACGGAGCGCGGCCTGTCGCCGCGCGGGCGCGATCAAAGCGCGAGGGCGCACGCGCCCTTCCGAGAGAAGGTCATCATGAGATCAGCTTCTCTCGGAAGCAACGACATGTCCAGCGGTTATTTCGGTGCGCCGAGGTCGTCGAGAGCCTTGGCCGAGCCGCGGTGCAGCGGCACCGGGTCGGTCTTGCGGGCCTGGTCGAGCGAGATCTCCTTGGCCGCGGCGTTGGCCTGTTCGAGCTGCGGCTTGCGGTCGAACAGCGTCTTGGTCAGCACGCAGGCGACGTTGGCGTCCAGGTCGTCCTTCACCAGCAGCAGATTCGGCACGACGATGGTCGGGATGTCGCCGGCCAGCTCGTAGGCCGCGGCCGGGATGGTGCCGGCCTCGTAGACCGGGTTGATCTTCTGGAGTTCCGGCAGCAGCGGCGTGATGTCGAGGAACTCGACCTGGCCCCCCGAGGTGGTCAGCAGGTCGGTGACGCCCGGCGTGGGCAGGCCGCCGGACCAGAAGAAGGCGTCGATCGAGCCCTCCTTCATACCGTCGACGGTCTTGGTGAGGTCGAGCTTCTGGGCGCTGATGTCCTTCGCGGGGTCGAGGCCGGCCGCCGTGAGCAGGCGGTTGGCGATGACCTCGGTGCCGGACCGGGGGGAACCGGTCGAGACGCGCTTGCCCTTCATGCCCGCGACGCCCTTGATGCCGGCGTCCTTGCGCACGATGACCTGGGTGTAGTTCGTGTGGATGCGGGACACCGCGGCGATCGGCTGCTTGCTGTCGAAGCTGCCGGTGCCGTTGATCGCGTCGGCCGCGGTGTCGGCCAGCGAGAACGCGACGCCGTAGCTGCCGGCCACCAGCTGCTGGATGTTCTGCACGGAGGCGCCGGTCTCGGAGGCGGTCGCCTTGACGTTGCCCCCGGCGGCGCCGATCTGTTCGGCGTACGCGTTGCCGAGCGCGAAGTAGACGCCCGTGGCGTTGCCGGTGGCGATGCCGATCCGGGTCTCGTTGGCGACGGTGCAGGTCACCTCCCCGCCGGCGTCGGTCGAGGCGGCGTCCTGCCGTCCGCCGCAGGCCGTCAGCGCCCCGGTGAGGGCGAGAGCGAGTCCGGCGGCCATTGCCATGCGTCTCATATCAACCCCGTTCTTCGGTGTGCGTGGTGTCGCTGCCGGTCTCGCTCCGGACTGAAGCAGACGGCGTCTTTGCGGTAGACGTGCTGTCATGGTCAGCTGGACTCCCATGTGGAGAGCCCGGCGACTGGATGCCGACGCTGGTCTTGCCTCGCTCATCCGACGGCGCGGGGCGGACGACGCCGGAGCAGGGGAGGCCGGCAGCGGCGGTGCGGGCGGCTGGTCCGCGGGGGCGGGTCGATGGCGGCGGGCGTCGACGGCCGTCCAGCCGATGGCCACGGTGAGCAGGGCGAGGCCGATGCCGATGGTCAGCGGTTCCAGGTAGAGCAGGAGCAGGCCGGCCACCCCGGCCAGCACGCGGCTCGGGGTGCCGGCGCGGCCGATGCCGAGAACCCAGCCGCCGGTGGCGACGGCCAGTGCGGCCACCCCGACGATCGCGGCCGCGGTGGCCCAGACGATGTCGAGGAACGGGCCGCGAGCCAGCAGGTAGGAACCGGCCGGGGTGAGCACGAACGCGATGGGGGCCAGGAACGCCGGCAGCGCGTACTTGAGGGCCTGCCACATCGTCGGGATCGTGCGCCCGCCGGTGATCGCGCTCGCTCCGACGGCGGCCAGGGCCGTGGGCGGGGTGACCTCGGAGAGCACCGAGTAGTAGAAGACGAACATGGCTGCGGCGGGCGCCGGGACGCCGAGGGTCAGCAGCGCCGGGCCGATGATGACCCAGCCGATGATGAAGCTGGCCGTGACCGGCACCGCGAGCCCGAGGATGGCCAGTGCCACCGCGGCCAGAACGACGGTCAGCGCCAGCACCGCGGTCGGGTTCGAGGTGACGGCCTCGGCGCGGCGCACCAGCTCCGACGCCAGCTGGGCGCCCAGCCCGGTCTTGGTGGTGGTGGCCGTGATGATGCCGGCGGCGGCGCAGACCGCGACCACCGGCAGCACGCTGCGGACGCCGGCGCTGAGCGCGCTGAACACGCGTTGCGGGGTGAGCCACGAGCGCCGGTCGAGGAACGAGAGCGCGAAGGCCAGCAGCGTGGCGTAGACGACGGCCCGGGTGGCGCTCTGGCCCAGCGCCAGCAGCACGACGATCAGGATCAGCGACGAGAAGTGGTAGCCGAACCGGCCCAGCAGCCGCAGCGTGCTCACCGGCGGCGCGTCGAGCCACGGGCAGTACTAGGTCGCGTCGCGCTTCGTAACCGCACGACTCTGTAACGAGCCGGACGCCTCCGCAACCGGCCCGCACCAGCCGGATCACCCGGTCCGCACCCGACGGGCGGCGTAATGGACCCCTGACCGTCGTCGGAGGGGGCCGTATGACCGTGCAGGTGGAAGTGCCGCAGCAGCAGCGCGTCGAGGGGCTCGCCCGCGACTTCGCGCTGATGCGCCGGCGGCGCATGATGAGCCTCGACCACGGGGTCACCGTGGCCGCCCTGGCCGAGGGGCAGAAAGACGCGCTCTCCCGCTCGGGAATCGTGCGCCGGGACCTGCGCCGCAGCTTCGGCAAGGCCACCGGGGTGGCCCGCGGCGTCCCGCTGACCGTGCGCCTGCGCCTGGTCAGCGTGAACTCCGGCCGCCCGCTGGCCGGGCGCGCGCTCTACCTCTGGCACGCCGACCGTGACGGCGCGTACTCGCTGCACTCCCCCGGCCTGGCCGAGCGGAATTACCTGCGCGGCATCCAGGTCACCGACGAGGGCGGCTGGGTCACCTTCTCGACGATCTTCCCCGGCGCGCACGACGGCCGGTGGCCTCACCTGCACGTCGAGGACCTCGCCGGGCCGGCCGTCCAGGTGGCGCTGCCGGGCGACGCCTGCGCGACGGCATACGGCGCGCCCGGATACGAGCAGAGCGCGACCCACCTCGCGCTGGCCACGCCGGTGACCGAGGACGGCGGCGAGCTGACCATGGCCACCGTCACGGGCGATCTTTCCCGCGGCCTCGTGGCGACCAGGACCATTAGCATCTGAGCCAGGAGGCTCAGATGACCGAGGGCACAGAGGCATTCCGGGCGGCGCGCGACTTCCTGCTGGCGCACAGCGACGATTACGACGAAGCCGTCCGCCAGTTCCGATGGCCCGCGCTGACGGAGTTCAACTGGGCCCTCGACTGGTTCGACGTGATCGCCGCGGACAACGACGCGCCCGCGCTCTGGATCGTCGAGGAGGACGGTTCCGAGCACCGGTTCTCGTTCGCCGAGATGTCCCGGCGGTCCGGCCAGGTCGCGACCTGGTTGCGCGCCCGCGGCGTACGCCGGGGTGACCGCGTCGTGGTCATGCTGGGCAACCAGGCGGAGCTGTGGGACACGATCCTCGCCGCCATGAAGCTCGGTGCCGTGCTGATCCCGGCGACACCGCTGCTCGGCCCGGCTGACTCCGCCGAGCGGGTCGCCCGCGGTGGCGCCCGGCACGTGATCGCCACGTCCGACGCCGCCGGCAAGTTCGCCTCGGTCGCCGCGGAGGTCACCCGGATCACGGTCGGCGACCCCGTCGCCGGTTGGCATTCCCTGTCGGACGCCTATTCCGAGGATGCCGGGTTCGAGCCGGACGAGCCGACGCGGGCCGACGACACGCTGCTGCTCTACTTCACCTCGGGCACCACAGCGCGCCCGAAGCTGGTCGAGCACACCCACACCTCGTACCCGGTCGGGCATCTCTCGACCATGTACTGGATCGGGCTGCGACCCGGGGACGTGCACCTCAACATCTCGTCGCCGGGGTGGGCCAAGCACGCCTGGAGCAACGTCTTCGCCCCCTGGAACGCGCAGGCCTGCGTGTTCATCTACAACTACACGCGCTTCGACCCGGCCCGTCTGATGGCCGAGATGCAGCGCTGCGGGGTGACCAGCTTCTGCGCGCCGCCGACCGTATGGCGGATGCTCATCCAGTCCGACCTCTCCGCCCTGGCCACGCCGCCGCGGATCGTGGTGGGCGCCGGCGAGCCGCTCAACCCCGAGGTCATCGATCGGGTGAACAAGGCCTGGGGCGTGACGATCCGCGACGGTTTCGGCCAGACCGAGACGACCGTGCAGATCGCCAACACGCCGGGTCAGCCGGTCAAACCGGGTTCGATGGGCCGGCCGGTGCCGGGCTACCGGATCGCGCTGATCGACCCGAACACCGGCGACCAGGCCGCGGAGGGCGAGATCTGCGTGGCGCTCGATCCGCGGCCGACCGGCCTGATGGCCGGCTACCACGGCGACGACGAGCTGACCGCCGAGCGGATGGCCGGTGGTTACTACCACACCGGTGACGTCGCTTCCCGCGACGAGGACGGCTACATCACGTACGTGGGCCGCACCGACGACGTGTTCAAGGCCTCCGACTACCGGATCTCCCCGTTCGAGCTCGAGAGCGTGCTGATCGAGCACGAGGCGGTGGTCGAGGCCGCGGTGGTGCCCTCCCCCGACCCGCTGCGCCTGGCGGTGCCGAAGGCCTACGTCGTGCTCGCCGAGGGTTGGCCGGCCGACGCCGCCACCGCCGGAACCCTCTTCGCGTACGCCCGGGAACACATGCCGCCGTACGCGAGGATCCGCCGCCTCGAGTTCGCCGAGCTGCCCAAGACGATCTCCGGCAAGATCCGCCGGGTCGAGCTGCGCGCGGCCGAGGTCGAGAAGCACGGGGACCCGTCCGCCGCGCCGCCGGGAGAATTCGCCGGATAGATTGGCGCGATGCTCCGACGGCGTCTGCTCTACCCGCTCGCTGTGGTGCTGCTGCTGGGACAGATGGCGTTCGCCATGGTCACCACGGCCGTGCAGCAGTCGCCGACCATCGACGAGCCGGTCTACGTAGCGACCGCCGAGGTCTACCGCCAGCAGCACAGCCTGGTCTACAACCCGGAGCACCCGCCGCTGGCCAAGTTGGCGATGGCGGCCGGGCTGGCCTTCGTCGACCCGAAGCTGGACGCCCCCTTCCGGGTGAATCAGAGCTACCTCGGGCGGCACGTCCTCTACGAAGCGGGCAACAACCCGTTCGAGCTGATGCTGGCCGCGCGCCTGCCGATCGTCCTGCTGACTTTGTTGTTCGGCCTGGTCGTGCTGTTCTTCGCCCGCGACCTGGCCGGCCCGTGGGCCGGTCTGCTGGCCCTGGCCCTGTACGCCTTCTCGCCCGACCTCATCGCGCACGGCGCCCTGGCCACGCTGGATGTGCCCGCGGCCGGCTTCGTGCTGGTGACCATCTGGATGCTGTGGCGGGCCCGTTCCCGGCCCGGTCTCTATCTGCCGCTCGCGGGGGTGGCGCTGGGCGCGGCCCTGGCGACCCGGATGAACACCCTGGCCGTCGTGCCGGTGGCGCTGCTGCTCGCCCTGCTGGCGCCGGCCGTAGTCAAGCGGGCGCCGCTGGCGGGCCTCCGCTCCCGCGAGACGTGGCGACAGCTCGGGCTGCGCGTGCTCGGCGCGATCGGTGTCGGCTTGATCGCCGTGGCCGTGGTCTGGCTGGTCTACCTGGCCGTCGACCCGCGGTTGCGCTGGACCACCCCGGCCACCCTGCCGCATCCCGGCGGGCTCAAGGGCCTGGCCGTCGACCTTTTGCCGTTCCCACAGGCCTACCGCGACGGCGTGCTGATCCAGTTCGTGTTCGAGTCGCGCACGTTCAACGGCTTCCTGCTGGGCGAGGCGTACCGCGGGGCGCTCTGGTACTACCTGCCGGTCGCGTTGGTGATCAAAACGCCGCTCGGCATGATGCTGCTCTGGCTGGCCGGCGTCGTCACGCTGCTGATCAAGAAGTGGATCGCCGCGCTCTATCTGCTGCTGCCGGCCGGCGTGCTGATGCTGGTGGCGATGACCGGCTCCCGCGACTACGGCACCCGCTACGTCATCTTCATGCCGATGCTGCTGGCCGTCGCGGCCGGCGCGGTCGTCCTGATCCGCTGGCGCTGGACCTGGATCCCGGCGACGGCGCTGGCCGCCTTCGTCGGGGTGAGCTCGCTGCTGACCTTCCCGTACTACCTGCCCTACTCGAACGAGGCCTTCGGCGGCACCTCGAACACGCACAACAACCTGCACGACTCCAACGTCGACTGGGGGCAGGACCTCCCCCGGCTGGCCGAGCGCCTGCGGACGAAATACCCGGGCGAGCCGGTCTGGCTGGTCTACAAGGGGTCGGGCGTGCCCAACTACTACGGCATCCAGAGCCGCAACCCGCTGACCGTGCCGGTCGACCAGGTGCGCGGCCTGCTGGTGGTCTCCGACTCGCGGGTGGCCCTGGCCCGCAACCAGCTGAAGCGGCTGCTCGACTCCAGCACCCCCATCGACCAGGTCGGCTACTCGATCACCATCTATCGCCGCTGACGGGCCACCAGACGCCGGAGGCCGCCAGTCACCGCCGGGCCGGCGACCCAGATCGCGACTCGTGCGTGCGGTAGGCCGGGTTGACGTTGACCGGGATCGCGCCGACCGTGCGTTCCAGGTTGGGCGCCGATCGTCTCAACGAGCAGCGGCTGCTCGGACACACCCGAGGCACAGGACAGCATTCCCGCAGCGTGAACCCTGCCACGGCGTGGGGTCTAGGGTCGGGGCGTGACCATGCAGCGGGTGATCGTTTCGGATGGCGGGGTTTCGGTGGTCGCGGCGGAAGTGCCGCAGCCGGGGCCGGGTGAAGTGCTGGTGCGGACGGCGGTGGCGGGTGTGTGCGGCTCGGACACGCACGCGCTGGCCGGGTCGCATCCGTTCATCGAGCTGCCGTACGCGCCGGGGCACGAGGTGTGCGGCACGGTCGAGGCGGTCGGGCCGGCGGTGACCGCGGCCGTGGTCGGGCAGCGCGTGACGCTCGAGCCCTTCCTGCCCTGCTGGGAGTGCAAGCAGTGCCTCGCCGGGCGGCAGAACATCTGTGAGCGGCTGCGGTTCTTCGGCTGCGCCCACGACCAGGGCGGCATGGCCGAGCTGTTCACGGTCGACCAACGGCGGCTGCACGTCATCCCGGACGCGCTCGACTGGGCGACGGCCGCCTTCATCGAGCCGTTGGGGACGCCGGTGCACGCCATCGGGCTGGCTGAGGGCGTACGGGACAAGGCCGTGGCCATTCTGGGCGCCGGCACCATCGGGATTCTGATGGCACAGGTGGCGCGGGCCTACGGCGCCAAGCGCATCGTCATGACCGCCCGGTCGGCCGCCTCCCGCGAACGGGCGCTGGCCTTCGGAGCCGACGCCGCCGTCGACGCGACCGCACCCGACGCCGTCGCGCTGGTGCGGGAGGCGCTGGGCGAGAGCGCCGACGTGGTGTTCGACTGCGTGGCCGAGCAGTCGACCACCGACCAGGCCCTCGCCCTGGTGATGAAGGGCGGCACGGTCGTCGTGGTCGGGGTGCCGCCGGCCGACGTGAGCATCCCCCTGCCGTTGATCCAGGACGCCCAGCTCCGGATCCAGGGCAGCGCCACGTATCTGCCCGGCGACTTCACCGAGGCCATGCGGCTGCTCGAGTCGGGCGAGGTGGACGTCTCGGCCATGGTCACCGCCGTGCACCCGCTGGCCGATGCCGCCGCTGCCTTCGCGGATGCCGCCTCCGGTCGCCATCTCAAGGTGCTCCTCTCGGCGTGAGTCGGAGGCGACTCCAGGCCGCTCGGACGGGCGGCCCGGAGTTATCCACAATTCCGCGTTGTCCACAGGCAGCCCTGTCGGTTACCGACCGGTAATGCGATGGTGGAGCCATGGCGGATTACGACGTGGTGATCGTGGGCAGTGGCTTCGGCGGCAGCGTCAGCGCACTGCGTCTGGCCGAGAAGGGCTACCGCGTCGGCGTGCTCGAGGCGGGCCGGCGCTTCACCCGAGACAGCCTGCCCAAGACGTCGTGGGACCTGCGCAACTTCCTGTGGGCGCCGCGGCTGGGCCTGCGTGGCATCCAGCGCATCACTCTGCTCAAAGACCTGGTGGTGCTGTCGGCAGCCGGGGTCGGCGGCGGCTCCCTCGTCTATGCGAACACGCTCTATCGCCCGCCCGCGACGTTCTTCGCCGACCGTCATTGGGCCGGCATCACCGACTGGGCCGACGAGCTGACGCCGTTCTACGACCAGGCGTCGCGCATGCTGGGCGTGACCGAGCAGCCCACGATGACCCCGTCCGACCTGGTGATCCGCCAGGTCGCCGACGAGATGGGGGCGGGCGCGAGCTTCCGGCGTACGCCGGTGGGGGTGTTCTTCGGCGAGGCCGGCCGCACGGTGCCCGATCCGTTCTTCGGTGGCGCCGGCCCGGCCCGGACGGGCTGCACCGAGTGCGGCAACTGCATGATCGGCTGCAAGGTCGGCGCCAAGAACACTCTCGACGTCAACTACCTGCACCTGGCCGAGCGGGCCGGGGCGGTCGTGCACCCGTCCACCGAGGTCTCGTCGTTGCGGCCCGGTCCGTCGGGCTGGGTCGTCTCGTCGTCGGGCGGCGACTTCACGGCGCGCGAGGTGGTTCTGGCGGCGGGGGCACTCGGCACCCAGCGGCTGCTGCACACGATGCGGGACACCGGCGTGCTGCCCGCCCTGTCGCCGCGGCTGGGCGCGCTGACTCGCACGAACTCGGAGGCGCTGCTCGGCGCGCAGACCACGTCGGTGCCGGAACAGCCGTATTCGCAGGGTGTGGCGATCACGTCGTCCTTCCACCCCGACGAGACCACACACATCGAGCCGGTGCGGTACGGCCCGGGCAGCAACGCGATGGGTCTGCTCTCGACGGTGCTGGTCGACGGCGGCGGGCGGGTGCCGCGGCCGGTGCGCTTCCTCGGGTCGGCCCTGCGTCATCCGTACGTGCTGGCCCGCTCCTTGTCGGTGCGGCGCTGGAGCGAACGCACCATCATCGTGCTGGTCATGCAGACGGCCGACAACTCGCTGACGGTCAGCCGCACCCGGCGCGGCCGCCTCACCACCAGCCCCGGGCACGGTGCGCCGAACCCGAGCTGGATCCCCGTCGGCCACGACGCCGTCCGGCGCATCGCCACCCACATCGGCGGCTTCCCCGGCGGCACGGTCGGCGACATCTTCAACATCCCCATGACGGCCCACATCCTCGGCGGCGCCACGATCGGCGCGAGCCCGTCGGCCGGCGTGATCGACCCCTACCACCGCGTCTTCGGCTACGCGGGCCTGCACGTGATCGACGGCTCCACCGTGCCCGCCAACCTGGGTGTCAACCCGTCCCTGACCATCACGGCGCTGGCCGAGCGGGCGATGGCGCTGTGGCCCAACAAGGGGGAACCCGACCAACGTCCCGCTTCCGACCAGCCCTATCGCCGCCTCAACCCGACCGCTCCGCACTCCCCTGCCGTTCCGGCCCACGCCCCCGCGGCCTTACGGTTCGGGCCGGCTTGACCCGGCTTCTTCTCGTCGCCGGTGCGCCTCGACCACAGGGTCGCGGGAGTGCCGGCTCGGCCATAGGCTGGCAGGCATGGTGACACCCGACGAGCCGAACCCTGAGCTGATCGGGCACGCACGGGAGCTTCTGACTGCCAACCACTTTCTGACGTTGGCGACGGTGTCGGGTGGTGGGCAGCCCTGGGTCACCCCGGTCTACTTCTCCTGGACCGGGGGGTGGGAGTTTCTCTGGGTGTCCGCGCTCGACGCCGAGCACTCGCGCAATCTCGCGGAACGGCCGGCCGTCGCCCTGACCGTCTACGACTCCACCGTGCCCGCCTACCACGGGCAGGCCGTGTATGCCGTGGGCGAGGGGCGTGCGGTGCCGTCCGACGAACTCGACGACCGGCTGGTGCACTATCCAGGCCCGGCGGAGCGCGGGGGCAGCGTGTTCTCGCGCGAGGAACTGACAGACGATTCGCCCTGGCGGCTCTATCAGGCGGCCGCCACCGAGTTGTGGGTGCTGTGCCCGGGCGAGCCGCGGCGCGCCTGCACCCTCCACAACATCAGCAAGGACCATCGCGCCCGAGTGCTGTAGATCCCGCGACCCGGCGGCTTCGGGATTCGCGCCGTTGACAGTGGGCTCGGAGAACGCGGGGAGGGCAATCATGGAGATCAACTTCTGGAATGGACGAACCGCCCCGGCACCGGAGAATCGGCGACGAGGCGGCTCGGGTTCGGGGTGACTGTGTGCGTCAGGCGGTGGTGCAGGCGGAACCGTTCAGGGTGAAGGCGGTTGGTGCGGCGGAGTTGCCGGTGTGAGTGGCCTGGAAACCGAACGATGTGCTGCCGTTGGGCGGGACTGCGCCGTTCCAGGAGATGTTGCGGGCGGTGACCGCTCCACTCGAACCGGTCAATGCCGCGTTCCAGGAACTCGTGATGGTCTGGCCGGCGGGCAGTGTGAAGCCGAGCGCCCAGCCGTTCAGGGCCGTCGATCCGGTATTCGCCACGGTCACATTGGCGGTGTAGCCGGTATTCCACGTGTTGGTGGCGTAGGTGATGCGGCAACCGCCGGCCGCCGGCGGCGGAGTTGTCGGGGGAGGCGTCGTCGGCGGGGGCGTCGACGGGTTGCCTCCGCCGCCGTTAACCGCTGCCGAGAAATTGGTCACCGCGAGACCGGCGCCGCCGACCCACGGCTCGAATCCGGCCTGAATACTTGTCAAATACCAACTACTGGTGATCGCTCCGCGATTCTGCGTGTCGCGGATGAAGTCGAGGACGCTGAAGCTCCAGCTCGTGATCGGGGACGGCGCGACATACGAAATCACCGCGTTGGCGCCGTTGCTGCCCCGCCACACCTCCCAGGTGCGCCCGCCGATCGTCGCATTGCCGACCACCGAGCCGATCGGCTGGATCGAGCCCTGGCGGTTGAACCAGATCATGATCTCTTGCGCGTTGACGCCGTCGGTGCGCGGCGACGGGTCGAGCCAGATGTCGAACGACGCGTTGTAGGTCGCCCCGGAGACGTACTGATAGCTGACGCTGCTGGTGGCGGACGAGATGTCGCCGACCCGGATGGGCAGGTTGGTGCCGGGCGAGCACCGGGTGTAGTGGCAGCCGAAATAGACCGCCGGGTAGGAGACCGGGGCGCCGCTGGTGTTGCCGACGCCCTGCTGGCTGGTGATCGAGAATCCGGTGCCCGTGACGTCGATGCACTGCTGGGCCGAGGTGCCCCAGCGGTTGTTCATCACGATGTAGCGGCCGCCGATCGTGGTCTGGCCGTACTGCTCACAGATCTCGACGTCGGCCGAGGCCGGGCCGGCGGTGGCCAGAGTGGTGAGGGCGGCGGTCGCCAGCAGTCCGGCGGCCAGTGCGGCGCGGAGAAGACGTCTCATTCGGAGCTCCTTGAGAGGGGATCCCGTGGGGACGGGCACGGTGGGAGCGCTCCCACGTCACGTTACAGGACATTCACGAGCATGAAAAGAGGCGCCGCCGGCCCACCTCCACGGGTGTAACACCGGGCAGAATTGCGACATGCGGAAGGGGGCAATTTGCACTGAGAACTGTCGCGAGACAGAATGCAACGGTATCGACATTCACGGCGAAGCGCGCATGAGCATTGTCGTGGTTCAAATGACATCGCTGTAGGAGCGGGGCACACCATGGCCAAGCAGGTAATAACCCTTCTGACCGACGACCTCGACGGCGGCGAGGCGGACCGCACCGTCGAGTTCGGACTCGACGGTGTGAACTACACGATCGACCTCTCCGAGAAGAACGCCGGCAAGTTGCGCAAGGCGCTCGACCCGTTTCTGAATGCGGCCACGCGGGTGGGCCGCACCCCCGTCGCGTCGCCGACCCGCCGTTCGGCGCCGGCGAGCACCGGCCGCGCCAGCCGCGACCAGAACCAGGCGATTCGCGAGTGGGCGAACAAGAACGGCTACGAGGTCTCGGAGCGCGGCCGCATCCCGAGCCACATCGTGGAGGCGTACCACAGCAAGCGATAGTTCCATCGGCAAGAATGAGCGGCGTCGTCGATCCCGGCGGCGCCGCTTTCGTGGACGGGGAGAAAGCATGCCGGTCGTCATCGTGACAGGCGCGTCGAGCGGAATCGGCCGCAGCACCGCGGAACGGCTCGCCCGCAACGGCACGACGGTGGTGCTCGCCGCCCGCCGCGCCGACAAACTCGAAGCACTCGCCGCGCAATTGCCCGGCGCCGTTGTGGTCCCCACCGACGTACGCGATCCGGCCGCTATCGCCAATCTCGTGGAACGGGCGAAAGCGGTCACCGGCCGCATCGACGGCCTGGTCAACAACGCGGGTATCGGCGGCGCGGCGTCGATCCTGGCCGACGACGACGCGGTCGAGGGCATGGTGCGGGTCAACCTGCTGGCCCCGATCCGCCTGATGCGCGCGGTCGTGCCGATCATGCGGGCCCAGCAGGCGGGCGCCATCGTCAACATCGGCTCGGTGGCCGGCGAGGTCGGCATCAGCGGCACCTATTCGGCGACCAAGTTCGCCCTGCGGGGCATGACCGATTCCGTACGCCGAGAGCTGGCCGGAACCGGAATCGGCGTCACCCTCGTCGAGCCCGGCTACATCGCCACCGCCGGCAACCAGCACCGCAGCAACCTGCCCGGTCCCGAGATCGTCGCCGTCGCAGTCGAGAAGGCACTGCGCCGCCCCCGCCGCCGCATCGTCGTACCGGCGAAGTACCGGGCCGCCATCGTCGCCGCCCACCTGTTCCCCGCTGTCGCCGACCGCATCTACGCCGGCAAGGCAGCGGGCAAGGCCGAGATCAAGGGAAGGCTCTAGGCCCGCGTCCGACCTGTCTGTGCCGACCTGTCTGTGCCGCGGCACGAGCTGACTCGGCGACCCTCCGGACGGCGTCCGATGGGTCGCCGCCCGGGGGTAGTCAGTCGAGGTCGGACAGGTCGAGCACGAAGCGGTAGCGGACGTCGCCCTTTCCCAAGCGGGTCAGCGCCTCGTCGACCCGCGATGAGGGCAGCAGCTCGATGTCGGCGGTGATGCCGCGCTCGGCACAGAAGGTCAGCAGCTCGGCCGTGTGCCTGGTTCCGCCCGTACCGGAGGAACTGAGGCTCTTGCGGCCGAAGGTAAGGTTCATGATGTTCAGCGGGATCTCACGCGGGTAGCCGAGCACGCTCAGCGTGCCGTCCAGCGTGAGCAGGCCCAGCAGCGACGCGATGTCGTGCGGGCTTTAGATCGTGTCGAGGATCAGGTTCAACCGGCCGAACGCCTGCTTCAGCTGCTCGTCGTCGGTGGTGACGATCAGCCCGGACGCCCCGAGCTCTCGCGCGTCGGCCGCCTTCTCCGGCGTACGGCCCCCGCCGACCACGAACGCCGCCGCACCCTGCTGCGCGAGAGCGTCGAACGCGCAGTAGAGCCGTAGCTGTCAGAGGTGCGGGAGGATCTTGTCGAGACGGGCCGGGAGGTCGCGGATGCGCACACCCGTCGCGTGCCGGATCGCGTTCAGGATGGCGGCCGGCGAGCCGACGATGCCGATCTCCCCGATGCCCTTGCTGCCCATCGGGTTGAGCTGGTCGTCCTGCTCGTCGAGCCACTCCGCCTCGATCGACTCGATGTCGGCGTGGACCGGGATGTGATATTCGGCCAGGTCGTGGTTGACCCAGGCGCCCTGGGCCGGGTCGAGCACCGACTCCTCGTGCAGGGCCATGCCCATCCCCATGATCATGCCGCCCAGGAACTGGCTGCGGGCGGTGCGGGGGTTCAGGATGCGGCCGGCCGCGTACATGCCGAACAGGCGTGAGACCCGCACCTCGCCGGTCACGGCGTCGACACGTACCTCGGCGAAGTGGGCGCCGAAGGCGTGCTTGCCGTCCTTCTCCTGCTGCTTGATCAGCTCACGGGAATCGAAGGTCGCTTCCTCGCGGCCGGATTCCCGGAGCGAATGGCAGGCCCCCGTGACGGCCCAGCCCCATGAGGCGCTGCCCGACGAGCCGCCTGCCACGGAAGCACGAGGCAGGGTGCTGTCACCGATTCGTACCCGCACCTGCGAGACGGGCACCTCCAGCGCGTCCGCCGCGATCTGCGTGAGGATCGTGCGGGCGCCCGTCCCCAGATCGGTCGCCGCGATCGACACCTCGTAGGAGTCGCCCGAGAGCCGCCGCACCCGCGCCGTCGACGGCTGGGCCATGGCGGGATAGGTCGCCCCGGCGACACCCGTGCCGATCCACCAGTCGCCCTCGCGCCGCTGCTTGGGGCGGGGGTCGCGGTCGTGCCACCCGAACCGCTCGGCGCCCCGGCGGAGGCATTCGACGTAGTGCCGGCTGCTGAACGGGGTCCCCGACTCCGGCTCGACCGAGGGCTCGTTGCGCACGCGTAGCTCGATCGGGTCGAGATCCAGGGTCACCGCCAGTTCGTCCATCGCGCACTCGAGCGCCACCATTCCCGGCGCCTCACCGGGCGCGCGCATCCACCGCGGCGTCGGCATGTCGAGGCGGACCAGCCGATGACCCGTGCGGCGGTTGGCTGCCGCGTACATGTGCCGGGTCGCCACCGCGGTCTGCTCCGCGAACTCGAACAGCCGCGACGACTGCTCGACCACTTCATGATCAATCGCGGTCAGGTGACCGTCGGCGGTGGCGGCCAGGCGCACCCGCTGGATCGTCGGCGTGCGGTGCCCGACCATGCTGAACAGGGCCTGGCGAGGCAATGCCAGCCGTACCGGACGGCCGGTGACCTTGGCTGCCATCGCCGCCAGCACCGCGTTGGGCCGGGCCGTACCCTTGGACCCGAAACCACCGCCCACGTGCTCGGTGATCACGTGAACGCGATCGGCGGGAAGGCCGAAAAGCCCGCCGATCGAGGCCGCCACCCCCGGCGGGTGCTGGTTGGAGTCGTAAAGCACCAGGTCGTCGTCCGTCCACAGCGCGGTTGTCGCGTGCGGTTCCATCGGGCTGTTGTGCAGGGGCGGGGTGCGATAGGTGACGTCGACCGTGACCGGCGCCCCGGCCAGCGCGGCTTCGACATCGCCGGACGCCGTGTCGCTGGGGAAGTTCGGGTTGACCTTCTCGGGCGTGTAGAGCTCCGGGTGGTCGGCCCGCAGGACGCTATCGTGCGGCTCTTCCTCGATGTCGAGCTGCAGCGTGGCCGCGGCCCGGCGGGCCGCCTCGAGCGTGCGGGCGACCACCAGCGCCAGCGCCTGGCCCCGATAGCTGATCCGGTCGGACTGGAACACCGCGAGTTCGGGGTCGTCGGCCTCAGCCAGGCGGGGCGCGTTGCCGTGCCAGAGCACGGCCAGCACGTCGTCCGTCTCGACCAGCGGGTCGACGGTCATATCGGTCAGGGTGCCGCGGGCGACGGGCGACTGCGCCACCCAGGCGTACGCGAGGTCGTCGCCCACCGGGTACTCGGCCGCATAACGGGCGGCGCCGCGTACCTTGTCCGGCCCCTCGACGCGGCCGATCGGCTGCCCGACGGCCCGTTCGGTGGTGGTCGTCATGACAGACCCTCCAGCACTGAGGCGACGAGGTTGCGGGTGAGGGCGACCTTGAAGGCGTTGTCGCGCAGCGGGCGGGCGGCGGCCAGTTCGGCGTCGGCCGCGGCCAGGAACGACTCGCGGGTGGCGGGCCGGCCGCGCAGGGCTTCTTCGGCCGCGTACGCCCGCCAGGGCTTGTGGGCCACGGCGCCGAACGCGAGGCGGACGTCGGTCACGGCGCCCGCGTCGGCCTGGATCGCGGCGGCGACGGAGCCCACCGCGAAGGCGTACGAGGCCCGGTCGCGCACCTTGCGATAGGCGGACCGGGCGGCGAAGCCCAGCGGCGGCAGATCCACCGCGGTGATCAGCTCGCCGTGCTCGAGGACGGTGTCGCGCTCCGGGGTGTCGCCGGGCAGCCGGTGCAGCTCGGTGACCGGCACGGTCCGTTCCCCGGCCGGGCCGCTGATCCGCACGACGGCGTCCAGCGCGGCCAGCGCGACGGCCATGTCGGACGGGTGGGTGGCGACGCACGCGTCGGAGGCGCCGAGGATGGCGAGGTTGCGGTGGTCGCCCTCGCGGGCCGGGCAGCCGGAGCCGGGCTCGTGCTTGTTGCACGGCATCGTGGCGTCCATGAAGTAGCGGCAGCGGGTGCGCTGCAAGAGGTTGCCGGCGGTGGTGGCCATGTTGCGCAACTGGCCCGACGCGCCGGCCAGCAGGGCCTGGCTGAGCACCGGCCAGTCGCGGCGCACCCGGGAGTCGGCGGCGAGGTCGCTGTTGCGCACCCCGGCGCCGATCCGCAGCCCGCCGCCGGGTAGTTCGGCTACCTCGTCCAGCCCGAGGCGGGTCACGTCGACCAGCACGTCGGGGGTGGCCACGCCGAGCTTCATGAGGTCGACCAGATTGGTTCCGCCGGCCAGGAACGTGGCGCCCGGCTCGAGACCGTGGGCGACGTCGGTGGCCGTACGGTAGCTGAAGGTCTTCACTGGGCCGCCGCCTCACGGATCGCCGGGATCATGTTCGGGTAGGCGCCGCAGCGGCAGAGGTTGCCGCTCATCCGCTCCCGGATCTCGGCATCCGTCAACTCCGCGTCGCCGACCGCGCTGGGCCAGCCCTTCGAGACTTCGTCCAGCATCCCGACCGCCGAACAGATCTGCCCCGGCGTGCAGTAGCCGCACTGGAAGCCGTCGTGTTCGAGGAACTTGTCCTGCACCGGGTGATCGACGCCCTCGATCGTCGTCACGGAGGAGCCCAGCAGGGTGATCGCGAGGATCAGGCAGCTGTTCACCCGGCGCCCGTCGAGCAGCACCGTGCACGCGCCGCACTGCCCGTGGTCGCAACCCTTCTTGGCGCCGGTCAGGCCGAGGTGCTCGCGCAACGCGTCGAGCAGAGTGGTGCGCGGGTCCAGATCGACGCTGCGGCGGGTTCCGTTGACGACGAGGTCCATGGCGGGCTCGTACCCGGCCCGAAGTGATTCAACCGTCCGTCGCCGGGTAGCGGTTACCCATGCGAGTCGTGATCGTGGGAGCCACCGGGAACGCCGGAACCGCCCTGCTGCGCCGTCTGGGCGCCGAGCCGGACGTGTCCCTCGTCGGGGTGGCGCGCCGGCTGCCGTCCCGCACCGGTGTCTACGCCAGGGTGGCCTGGCACTCGGTCGACATCGGCGTCGACGGGGCGCAGGACCAGCTGGCCGGAATCTTCGCCGGGGCCGACGCCGTGGTGCACCTGGCCTGGCAGATCCAGCCCAGCCACGACCAGCGGGTGCTCTACCGCACCAACGTGCTCGGCAGTCGTGCGGTGGCCAAGGCGGTGCTGCGGGCCGGCGTTCCCGCGCTGGTTCACGCCTCGTCGGTCGGCGCCTACTCGGCGGGTCCGAAGGACGCTTTCGTACGGGAGAACTGGCCGCGCTCCGGGGTGCTGCGGTCTTCCTACAGCCGGCACAAGGCGCTCGTCGAGTGGATGCTCGACCAGATCGAGGCCGACCACCCGCAGCTGCGCGTCGTGCGGTTGCGACCCGGCCTGATCTTCCAGCGCGCGGTCGGCACCGAGATCGCGCGCTACTTCGCCGGGCCGCTGCTGCCGGCACGACTGTTGCGGCCGCAGTGGCTGCCGCTGGTGCCGTCGCATCCGGGGCTGCGGATGCAGGCGGTGCACGCCGACGACGTGGCCGACGCCTACGCCCGGGCCGTGCTGTCCGACGCCCACGGCGCGTTCAACATCGCCGCCGGTCCGGTGCTGGATCCCGAGGTCGCGGCCCGCACGTTCCACGGCGTACAGGTGCCGGTGCCGGGTTTCGTCCTGAAGGGCGCGGCCGCGGCGAGCTGGTGGCTGCGGCTGCAACCGGTCGACGCGGGCTGGGTCGAGCTGGGCCTGAAGGCGCCGCTGATGTCGTGCGACCGCGCCACGACCGAGCTCGGCTGGCACCCGCGCCACGACGCCGTGTCGGCCCTGAAGGAGCTGGTCGCCGGCATGGCCGACCGGGCCCACGACGACGGCGGGCCGCCGCTCTCGGGCGATCCGGCGCTGCCGGGCAGGCTGGGCGGCCTGCTGAAGGGCCGTCTGCCGGGAACGGGCAATCCCTATTAGGTTCGACTCATGATCTTCGACGTCGCCCGCATCCGGTCGGACTATCCCGCTCTAGCCGAGGGCTTCCTGCACTTCGACGGCGCCGGCGGCACGCAGCCGGCCGGGCCGGTGATCGAGGCGATCGCGCGGGCGATGCGGACCGCCGTGTCCAACCGGGGAACCGCGCACGAGCCCGCCCGCCGCTCCGGGGAGTTCGTCGCCGCCGCCCGCGCGGCGGTGGCCGACCTGGTCGGCGGCGATCCCGCGGGGGTGGTGTTCGGGCCGAGCGCCACCGCGCTGACCTACCTGGTGTCCCGCACTCTGGCCCAGGGCTGGGAACCGGGCGACGAGGTGGTGCTGTCGCGGCTCGACCACGACGCGAACGTACGCCCATGGGTGCAGACCGGCGCGACCGTGCGCTGGGCCGAGGTCGACCCGGCCACCGGGGAACTGCCGGTGGAGCAGTACCGCGAGCTGATCGGGCCGCGCACCAGGCTCGTGGCGGTGACCGCGGCCAGCAACGCCACCGGAACGGTCCCGGACGTCCGGTCGATCGCCGGCCTGGCGCACGCGGCGGGCGCCCAGGTGTACGTCGACGGCGTGCACGCCACGGCCCACCGCCCGACCGATGTGGCGGCGCTCGGCGCGGACTTCTACGTGACCAGCGCGTACAAGTGGTCGGGCCCGCACTACGCCGCCGTGGTGGCCGACCCGGCGGTGTGGGAGCCGCTGCACCCGAAGAAGCTGATCCCCTCGCCGGCCGGGGCGCCCGACCGCTTCGAGTACGGGACGTTGAGCTTCGAACTGCTGGCCGGCATCACCGCGGCAGTCGACTTCCTGGCCGGCCTGAGCGGCGCCGAGGGCGACCGGCGCAGCCGCGTGCTGGCGGGAATGGCCGCCGCCGAGGAGCACGAACTCGGGCTGCTCGACCGCCTGCTGGCCGGGCTGACCGCCGACGACCGGGTGACGATCTGCCCGGCCGGCGCCCAGCGCTGCCCCACGGTCTCGTTCCGGCTGGCCGGCGAGGCGCCCGCCGACACCGCCCGCCGCCTCGGTGAGCAGGGCATCTGCGTCTCGCACGGCGACTACTACGCGGTCGAGTACTTCGAGGCGGCCGGGCTGCGGGCCACCGGGGGCGCGGTCCGGGCCAGCATCTACCACTACAACACCGCCGACGAGGTCGACCGCCTCCTGGAAGCTCTCTAGGCGACCAGGGGCAGGCGGTCGGTGATCTGGCTCAGGGCCTCGGTGCCGTCGACCGGGCTCGAGTACAGGTAGCCCTGGCCCAGCGGGCAGCCCAGCCGGGCCAGCAGGTCGCGGTGAGCCGGGTCCTCGATGCCCTCGGCGATCACGGTCAGGCCCATGGCCCGGGCCAGGCTGATCAGGCCGGCCACCAGCGCGAGTTGGTGCGGGTCGTCGACCACGCCGTCGACGAACGCCTTGTCGAGCTTCACGACGTCGACCGGGCGGCGGCGCACATTGCCCAGGGCCGAGGAGCTCGCCGCAAGGTCGTCGATCGCCACCCGTACGCCGAGCTCCCGCAGCACGGCCAGGTCGGCCCACATCGCCTCGTGGTCACCGTCGAGCACGCTCTCGGTGAGCTCCAGCATCAACGCCTGAGCAGGCACACCGGCGTACGCCAGCGCCTGCTTCACCAGGTCGACGAAGGTGCCGTCGCGGAACTGCCGCACCGACACGTTCACGCTCACGAACGGCTGACGGGTCCGGGGCAGGATCCGCCGCCACTGCGCGACCGTGTGCAGGGCCTGGTCGAGCACCCAGCGGCCCATCGGCACGACCAGCCCGCTCTCCTCGGCGACCTCCAGGAACTCGGCCGGCGCGATCAGCCCGCGGGTCGGGTGGTGCCAGCGGACCAGGGCCTCGAAACCCACCGGCTCGTCCGTGCCGAGGTCGATGATCGGCTGGTAGGCCAGCAGGAAGTGCCCCTCGTGCACGGCGTGGTCCAGCGCCGAGCGCAGCTCCAGCCGCTCGACCATCGCGCTGTGCAGGTGGCCCTGGTACCGCCGCCACTGGTTCTTGCCGGCGCCCTTGGCCACGTAGAGGGCCAGATCGGCCTGGCGCAGCAGCTCGTCCGGGGTGTCGGCCTCGGGCGTCGTGGTGATGCCGATGCTGGCCACCGCGGTCAGCTCCGAGCCGTCGTCCATCCGGATCGGCTCGGCCAGCGCGGCCAGGATCCGTTGCGCGGTCTCCTCCACCGCGCCCGGGTCCTGCACGTTCTCGACCAGCGCGGCGAACTCGTCGCCGCCGAGGCGCGCCGCGGTGTCGTCGGCCCGCAGGGCGCCGGCGATCCGGTCGGCCACGCCGATCAGCAACTGGTCGCCGGCGGCGTGGCCGAGCGTGTCGTTGACCTTCTTGAAGTCGTCCAGGTCGATGAAGAGGACGCCCACCACCGAGCCGTCGCGGGCGCTGCGCTGCAACGCGTGGCCGAGCCGGTCGTGGAACAGCACGCGGTTGGCGAGGCCGGTCATCGCGTCGTGGAACACCCGGTGAGTCAGTTCCGCCTCGAGCCGGCGGCGCTCGGTGACGTCGCGCAGGGTGAGCACGAGCCCGCCCACGGTCGGCTCGCGGCGCAGATCCTGGCCGTGCATCTCGAGCACGACGTCGGCCCGGGCGCGGAAATCCAGACCTTCCTGGAGCCCGTCGCCGGTGCGCAGGGCGGCGAGCACCTCGGTCAGGCGCGAACGCTCGGACCGGTGGATGATCGCGGTCATCGGACTACCGGTGGGGTCGTCGCCCAGCACGGCGCCGGCGGCCGGGCTCGCGTACCGGATCCGGTCGTCCTCGTCGACGATCAGGATCATGTCGGAGGTCTTCTGCACCAGCGTCCGGAAGTAGGTCTCGCTGTTGCGGCGGATGACCTCCTGGCTGAGGCCGATGCGCTCGAGGGCGAGGGCGGCCTGGGTGGCCAGCACCTCGATCGCCCGCAGCAACCCGGCCAGCGCCGGTGTGGGCGCGCCGACGTGCAGCACCCCGACGAGCGGGTCGCCGGTGGGCCGGTCGGTCAGCACCATGGGGCAGCGCAGCGACATCGCGAAGTGGTGCAGCCGGGTCGAGACGGCCCAGTCGACGTCGCGGGTCGGCACCAGGCGCGTCACTGTTCCGGTCGACCGGTCCACCGCGGCCTGCGCGACCGCCTCCGGCGACAGCAGACCGGGCTGGGCGATGGTGACGGCCAGGACGACGGCATGCGGCGTGTCAGGCGGCAGCAGGTGGGCCACGGCCGTACGTACCGCGTCGGAGACCTGGTCGGTGTCGGCGGCCGAGACGAGGGCGGCCGAGGCCTCGCGCAGCGCGCGCTCCCGGGCCAGCGCCTGCCGGTGTCCGGTCATGATCCCGGCCATCCGTGTCAGGACGAGCAGGAACGTGATCGCGCTGAGGGCAGCGACCACCTCCAGGTTGGTCTTCTCGTCGCGCAGCATGCTCACCACGAGCACGACCGGCGCCGTCATCGACGCGAACCCGAGCAGGGCGAGACGGCCGCGGCCCAGCGCCGGGGCGGGCAGGCCGGCCGGCTCGTCCAACTCGGCCATGGACGGGTGCAGCGCGGCCAGACCGGCCGCGGTGTAGAGCGCGAACCGGCAGAGGGCGGCCACTGGCGCCTCGAACAGCGACAACTCGTACCCGATGTCAGCCAGCAGCAGCAGGAGCACGCCGCCGCCGAGCAGCCGGGCCGGGAACACCGGCCGGTCGCTGATCAGCAACCGGACGAGCATCCCGAGCAGCAACAGGTCGCCCAGCGGGAACACGACCGTCATCCACGGGTCGCCGCCGGTGTGCTGCAGGTTCGGCCCGATAAGAAAGGTCCAGGCCAGCAGCGCGACCCCGGCGGTGACCGTGAGGGCGTCCAGCATGGCGGCGCGGTCGCGCGTTCCTCCCGTACGGCGTCGCAGCAGCACGAAGAACATGGCAGCGAGCACGGGATAGCCGGCGCCGACCAGGACAGCCCCCGCCGTGACCAGCCCCGGAACGTGCGTGGTGAGCAACTCCGGGGCCCGGTAGAGGGCAGTGCCGACCGAGACGAGCACGATCGCGGTCGCGAGCAGCCGCCACGGCAGGCGCCGCGCGGGCCGGTTCCACCGCACGCCCAGCCCGACCACGGCGACGGCCGTGGCGCCGGCGATCAGGCGCAGCACCGACTGCGCCCCGGCCGGCGACGCCACGAAGAGCACGGCGAGCACCGCCATCCAGCCGCCGAAGAGAGCGGCCACCCAGCGTGGGGGCATGCGCGGTCCTTTTTCCGAAGGGAAGTGGCCGTCTCATCGGCTCCCCGCGGCGCGAGTTGAGCAACCGGGCACAATCGGTGCGTGCTCCTCGAGTTCATCCGCGGCAACACGACCGCCGCCCCCGTCCCGTTCGTGCCCGAGATCACCCTCTACCAGGCCGACGAGCCGATAGCGCTGTGGGAGAAGACCGAGGAGGCGGGCCCGGCCCAGCCGCCCCCGTTCTGGGCCTTCGCCTGGGCCGGCGGCCAGGCCCTGGCGCGTCACGTGCTCGACCACCCCGACCTGGTCGCGGGCCGCTCGGTGCTCGATCTGGCCACCGGCTCGGGCCTGGTCGCCGTGGCCGCCGCCCGGGCCGGCGCGACCCCCGTCACGGCCAACGACATCGACCCGTACTCGCTGGCCGCTGCCGCGGCGAACGCGATCGCCAACGACGTCCCGGTCCGGCTGCTCGAGGCCGACATCCTCGACGGCGACGACCCGTACGGCGTGATCCTGGCCGGCGACGTCTTCTACAGCCGCGAGATGGCGGCCCGGGTGCTGCCCTTCCTGCGCCGCGCGGCCGGCCGGGGCTCGCTCGTGCTGGTCGGCGACCCCGGCCGCGCCTATCTGCCGAGCGAGGGGCTGGTCGAGCGGGCCACCTACGACATCCCGGTCCCGGTCAGCCTGGAAAGCGTCGACACCCGGCGTACGAAGGTCTGGCAGTTGACCGCGAGATAGCGTCAGAGGCACTTCTCGAGCAGAGTGCGCAGGCCGAACCCGTCCTCGATCGTGGTGTCCGGCGGAGGGCCGGTCGGTTCGCCCGCCGTACGCGGGGAAGGCATGAGAATCGCCCGGGCGACCCCGGCCCGTCGGGCGCAGACGATGTCGCGCCTCGGGGTGTCGCCGACGAACCAGCAGTCCTTCGGGGGCAGGGCCAGCTCGTCGGTGGCGTTCCAGATCATCTGCGGGTTGGGTTTCCGGACGCCGGCCTCGTCGCTGTAGACCTGGACGGCGAAGAAGTGGCCGATGCCGGCCTTGTCGAGGAAGTCTCGGTGAGCCGCGCCGGACAGCGTGTTCGACACCACGGCCAGCGCGACACCGGCGTCGGCCGCCGCCTCCAGCGCCGAGGGGATCCCCGGCCGCAGCGCCCAGTTGTCCCGCCAGGCCCACTCGTAGCTCAGCTTGCGCACCGCCCCGCGCACCGGCACCTGAGCCGCCGGGGGCCACCCGGGCAGGATGAACCGCTCCCACACCTCGCCCTGGGCCATTTCGTCCGGCCAGTCCTCGTCGCGCCAGGCGGCGTAGGCCGACGCGCCCTCGGTGAGCGACCGCTGGATCTCGCCCGGCGTCAGCACCCCGTTGACCAGGTTGAAGATGCGCAGCACGAGACCGGGCGGGGCCGTGCGCCGCGGTGGCGCGTCAGCCAGCACGCCGCCGAAGTCGAGCAGGATCGCCGCGGGCCGCATGTCAGCGGGCGGTGCCCAGGGTCCAGGCGCGCACACCGCCGACGATGCCCGCCGTGTTCGGCACCACGACCACATCGTCGCCCATGCGGGCGAGCTGCGTGGCCGTGATCAGCCGGGAGTTGCCGCCGCCGAGATACAGCCTGTCCCACAGGAACACCGGTCGCAGCCCCTCGACGACGTTCCGCACCCGGCGTGACCAGAGGGCGTCGCCGAGGCGGCGGCGCTCGTGCTCGCCGATGTACGTGTCGTACGACATGCCCCACCGCACCGGCGCCTGCGACATCTCGAGGTGCGGGGCCAGCGCGCCGCCGTCGAACAGCGCGCAGCCCAGCCCCGTGCCGAGCGTCAGCACGAGTTCGCAGCCGGCGCCGGCCACCACGCCGGCCCCGTGCACCTCGGCGTCGTTGAGCACGAGCGTGGGCCGGCCGAACGCGTCCTCCAGAGCCGTCCGCGCGTCGAAGCCGAACCACGCCTCCTGCAGCTCGGGATCGATCTTGGTGCGCGGGCCGCTGCGGGTGATGTAGTGCGGGGTCGCCACGACGACACCGTGCCGCAGCATGCCGGGCATGCCCACGGTGACCCGGTCGTGTGCGGGCAACCGCTCGCCGAGCTGCGTCAACGTCTTGACGAAGAGATCGGGGGGCAGGGGGTACGGGGTGGGAACGCGCAGCGGCTGGGCCCGCATGGTCCCCGCCTCGTCGAGCACGGAACCCTTGATGCCGCCGCCGCCGCAGTCGATCGTCAGGGTGAAAGCCACGCCGCCAGTTTGCATGGAGTACACCTCCTCGCACAGCAATTGTGACCCGGTATCGTCGCTGCGGTGTCCAGGGCCGTCCGGGTGAGCACCCGCAACGCGAGCTTCCAGCAGTGGCAGTCGCTGCTGGCCAACCGCAACAAGCGCCACCGAGCCGGTGAGTTCCTGGTCCATGGCGTACGACCGATCTCGCTCGCCGTCGACCACGGCTGGGACATTCGCGACCTGATCTATCCCGATCGGCAGTCCCTGTCGTCGTGGGCGCGCGGCATCCTGGAGCGCAGCGGCGCCCGTCCGGTGGCCATGTCACCCGAGCTGGTCGCCGAGCTCGCCGACAAGGAATCGGCCGAGCTCATCGCCGTGGTCGGCCTGCCCGAGGCCCCGGCGCTGCCCACCACCGACGACCCGCATCTGCTGGTCGTCGTGTTCGACAGGCCCAGCACCCCCGGCAACATCGGCACGCTGATCCGCTCGGCCGACGCGTTCGGCGCGGCCGCGGTGGTCGTCACCGGACACGCCGCCGACCCGTACGACCCCCGATCGGTCCGGGCCAGCACGGGCTCGATCTTCGCGCTGCCGGTGATCCAGGCCGACGGTCCCGACGACGTCCTGCCCTGGGCCGCGCGGACGGGCGTCCAACTGGTCGGCACCGACGAACACGGCGCGGTCGACGTGGCCGACCACGACCTGACCGGCCCGACCGCGCTGCTGATCGGCAACGAGGCGGCCGGCCTGAGCGCGGCCTGGAAGTCCGCGGCCGACATCCTGGTCCGCATCCCCATCACCGGCGCGGCCAGCTCGCTGAACGCGGCTACCGCGGCCACGGTCGTGCTCTACGAGACCAACCGCCAGCGCGCCCGAGGCTAACAGCGCGCTTCTTCCCTCACCGCCTCAGCAGCACGCTGCTCCTTCTGCTCAGAAGCGCTCTCCCCAGAAGCGGGCTCCTCAGAAGCGGGCTCCCCAGAAGCGGGCTCCTCAGAAGCGGGCTCCTCAGAAGCGGGCGAAGGAGCGGATCGGCATGCGGGGGCCGAACTTGGGTGCGCCGATGCCGCCGTGGGCCAGCAGGTCGCAGACGCGGCCACGATGGCCGCGGAACGGCTCGAGCAGCTCCAGCATCCGCGCGTCGGTGCCGCGGGCCTCGCCGGCCAGCGCCCACGCGACCGTGTTGGGAATGTGGAAGTCGCCCACACTCACGGCATCGGCATCGCCGTACGCGACCCGGACGACCTCGGCGGCGGTCCACACGCCGATGCCGGGCAGGGCCATCAGGCGCCGCGTGGCCTCGGCGGAATCGGCGCAGGCTTCGAGCCGGGCGGCGACCCCCGCGGCGCGTTGCAGAGCCTGCGTGCGTCGCTGTTCCATGCCGTACGGATGGAAGACCCAGTACGGCGTCGCCGCGATCACGGCCGGGTCGGACGGCAGCATCAGCTCGCGCGGGCCGGGCGCCGGCTCGCTGAGCTTCTGGCAGATCAGCCGGTACGCCCGGTGGGCCTCCTTGCCGGTGACCTTCTGCTCGAGCACCGCGCGCAGGACGCTGCGGAACACCAGGCCGGTGGACGGCATCCGGGTGCCCTCGAAGGTGCGGGCCAGTCGCTTGATCAGCGGGTGACCGGCGGCCAGGTCGAGGAAGCCGGTGAGATCGTCGCGCAGACCGGCGATGGCGTCGGCACGGTCGAGAATCCACTGCTCGCCGGGCCCGTAGCCGGTCGCCACCAGATCTTTGCCGTCGCGGGCGAGATGCAGTGTGGCGGGGCCTTCCGGCGTACGGGCGGTGAGCCACAACTCGTCACCGGTGAACACGCCGCACGGGTCGTGCCGGGGCACCAGCAGCGAGCGGACCGAGGCGCCGAAGTGATAGCGCTCCGGCGTCGTCATCCTGCGGGTCACCGGGCACACTGTGCCACCTCACCGGCCGATTGCCCACTCACGGTGCGTGAACAGGCCGATGGCCCTGACCGCGCTCCCGGTCAGGGCCATCGGAGGGGACGTCCGGACACCCGAGTTGGTCCGGAACGTCCGAGGAGCTGCCGCTGTTGTCGCCCGTCAGGGGGAAGGGCGACCGCCCGGAGAGCGATGGGGGGTCCCTTCAGGGAACGGGGCCATGTCGGTGACCCCGTCCCGTCCGGGTTCGCCTCCGGGTATCAGCGGCGAGGCTCCTGCGATCAGCGGCGTCCGCCGCGGACGGTGATGCGAACCGCGTCGAAGGCCGGTGTCTGGTTGGCGCGGACCATCATCGGGATGCGGTGCGAGCCGTCACCGGCCCACGAGGCGCACTGCGCGGTGCCGGCGTTCGGCAGACCCGGGACCTGGATGTTGACCGAGTCGGGGGCCGCGCCACCGCGGCTGTCCTCGGTCGCCACGAAGAACGCGGGGACCGGATCGGGCGCCGGGGCCTCGTTGGTGTTGCCCAGCATCCGGCAGGCGGTGTGGAAGTGACCGCGGACCAGGCCGTTCGCCAGGACCGAGCTCTCCACGTAGTAGCCACCCTGGCCGGCCGCGAGGAACCGGTCACGGATCAGGTTGCGGGTGCTGACGGTCAGCGTGAACGGGGTGTTCGGGTTGACCACGCGCGGAGCCTGGGTGATGAGCAGCGTCGGGTTGGCGTTGGCCTCACCGACCTCACCGAACTCGGTCGAGACGCAGCGGCTGCCTTCCTGGAAGCCGTTGTGCGGGGTCAGGTCGCTGGTGTCACAGCTGTTGGTCAGCACGCCCAGCCCGGCGCCCGGAGGCGGGGTGGTCTGCTCCTCGGTCGGCTCGGGGTCGGGCTGGTTCTCGCCGCCGTTGCCCTGCTCGCCGTTGCCCTGGCCTTCTTCGCCCTGGCCCTGCTCGCCGTTGCCCTGGCCCTCTTCGCCCTGGCCCTGCTCGCCGTTGCCCTGGCCCTCTTCGCCCTGACCCTGCTCGCCGTTGCCCTGGCCCTGCTCGCCGCCGTTGTTGCCCTCTTCGCCGTTACCCTCGCCGGCGCCGGCGCTCGGGTCGGTGCTCGGGTTCTCGACCGGGTCAGCCGCCGGGGCGGTGGTCGCGGCCTCGGTCGGCGGGGTGGTCTGGTTGCCACCGTTGTTGCCGACGTTGTTCATCACCCACGTGCGGCAGCGCGTCCGCAGCGTCTGGGTCGACACCGTGTCGCCGGCGCCGTCGTCCGGGTGCTGGGTCACCTTGCCGTTGTTGGTGGTGTAGGTGCCCTTGCGCGTCTCGGTAGAGAGCTTGGCGCGCTGGGGAGCCTTGACGTCATCGCACGCCGCCAGCGCCTTGCGCTGAGTGCGGTCGGTGCTCGCGTTGGAGACCTGGGTGACGGTCACGATGCCGCCGAAGGCCACCAGCGTGGCAGCCACCGCGATGATGCGGCGCTTACCGGTGAACCAGTTGTTGCTCCTGGATGCGCGCCGGTACTTGGACCTTCGCATGGGGTGACACCTTTCTCTTACGCGAGGGGACGTGGCTGGGGCTACCGCGCCCGGAAAATGCGCATTGACGTGATGACGCCGGCCACGAGCGCGGCGGCGAGAACGAGCAGGATCACGGTGGTGCTGACGCCCGGAATGCCGCCGTTGCTGCTGGCAGCCGCGAGCATCTGCCCGTCCACCGGAACCGGACCGCTGCCGGCGTTCGCGGGGGCGGGAGCTGTGGGAAGCGATCCGTAGTCGACGATGTTGCTCGACTCCAGCAGCGTCATGTGCGTCATGACGAACTGGTTCGTCTCCTGGGCCAGCTTCCGGACCGAATCGTTGCGCGTGGTCGACCGGATGGTGGCGATCGCCGGAAAAATCTTGCCGTGGGCCTGCCGCAGGCGATCGATGTAGATCTGGTCGAACTGCTGGCCCTTCGCTTCACGCATCTCCTGCAGCCAGAACATCTGATCGGTGTTCGGCTTGCCGGGCAGGTCGATGTTGAGCTTCTTGGCCGTCACACGGTCCAAGTTGTCGAGGACCACGTGCTGCTCGGCGATCGACTTGGCGATCTTCACGACGCGTTGATCGTTCGACTTCTCCTGAGCCATGTTGCTGGCCGGGATCTCCCAGAGGCCGGCCAGCCGCACCTTGATGACGAAGTCCTTGTCGGCGTCCGTGAGCGCACCGAAGCCCTTGTTGGGCAGGCCGTTCGACGACGGGACCGGAACCGGGCCGCTATCGCCGGGAGCGGCCTGAGCAGGGGCGACCGGCGCGACCAGCAATGTCAGAACCGCCGCGGAAATGCCCACCAACCAACGCGTCGAGCGGCGCGTAAAGCGAGCGGTAAGCATTTTCTCTCAACCTCCGGATCAGCGAATTCTTAAAGGGCTCTTAAGTCAGTAGCTGTAGTCACTGCCCGTGCCGCCGGCGTCACCGGATTCGGCATCGGAATCGCCTTCGGAATCCTTGGCGGGCGGGGCGACCGGCTTGGACACCTTGGGCAGACAGGTCAGGTTCTTGGCACCGTCGGGCTGAATGACGAACCAGGTGCCGCTGACGTTCTGGCCCTTCCAGTTACCGGGCTTCTTGTCACCGATGTAGCGGTAGAGCGGCCAGCCCTTGAGCGTCAGTTGCTTGCTGCCGTCGGCCCGGGTCACCGTGCCGACGAGCTCGGAGTCGACACCCTTGAGGGTCGGCTTGCCGTCGTTGGTCATGGCGGGCGGCCAGATCTCGGCGCATTTGCCGACGCAGTTCGTCTTGGCCGGGTTGTTGCCGTCCTTGTCGAAGCGGTAGAGCACGAAGCCCTCGTCGTCCACGACAACCTTGCCCATCCGGGCCACCTTGGTGCCGGTGAGCTTGGAAGTCACCTCTTCGGCGCTGAGCTCGGGAGCGGCGTCGGCGGCGGCCGGCGGGGCCGTGGCCTCGGGGTCGGACGGAGCGCCGGTAGCGGCTGGGTCCGCAGTCGCGCCGGCCGTGGCGGCGACGTTGTCCGAGGCGGGCTCGGCGGCGTTGCCGTAGTCGGCTGAGTTGTATCCCTGCGGGGCGCAGCCGGTCACTGCGAACGCCGCGGCGATTGCGGCGCCGACGACCATCAACTTTCGCTTCTCCGGTAGCACTTGCCCTCCAAGGTGTTTCTTCAACTGGCGTTTCCGGGCTGTAGTACGAGGGCCGGGTCGCGGCGGTTGAAGAAACTTCCCATCAATTTCCGAGTTTTTCCCGGCGGGCCACCGGACCTGCTTCTCTAAGACAAAACAAAGGATCCCGGCCGATCGGCCGGGATCCTTTATCAGTACAGGGACGGTTACGGAACGCGAACCAGCGTCTCGCCGGCGCCGGTGGCGGTCACCTCTTGCACCTGGATGTGCGCGATCTTGTCGCGCGGCGTCGAGGTGATCGCCTGAAGCAGCAGCGGCTCCGGGTTGGCGGCGGTGCCCCAGCCACGGTCGCCCACCTTCCACGAGACCAGCGGCTCGCTCGTGCCGTCGGTGTGCACGGCGACCAGACGGCAGACCTTGGGCCCGGTGATGTTGGAGATGGCGAACTGGATCTGCGTGCCCCAGTCCTTCTTCTCCAGGCCCACCGTGGCCGCCACGCCCGTACGCGGGTCGGTGCCGGTCAGCGACTCGCCGGCCAGCGCGGTGCCGCCGAGGCCCGTGCCGCCGCCCGTGACGGGCAGCGGGTCGAGCTGGGTGCTGTCGCGCTGAGCCGTGTTCGTCGACGCCGGGTCGGCCTTGTCGCCGAGCACCGAGCCGCCGACGAAGAACGCGCCGATCGACAGCATCGCGAAGATGACCACGGCAGCGGCCAGCGAGTAGAGCCGCCGGCTGTTGGCCCGATGGCGCTCGCGCGAGGCCTCGCCGATCACCTTCTGGAGCATGAAGCCGTCGCGCCGGGTCTCCTCGGCGGCGATCACCGCGCTGGCGTCGACGTCGGCCAGCAGATCGGCCACCTCGACGAACGACTCGAGCTCGTACGCGCACCTCGGGCACTCGATCAGATGGTCCTCGAACTGTGTGGCGTCGCGTTCGTCGAGCACGCCCAAGGCGTACGACGCGACATCGAAGTGGTCTTCCTGGGTCATTCGGTCACCCCCCGCTGCTGCAACGCCGTCCGCAACGCACGCAGAGCGTAATACACCCGTGACTTGGCGGTGCCCAACGGAAGGTTGAGCTTCTCCGCCGCCTCCGGCACCGTGCGGCCCCGGAAGTACGTCTCGATGAGGATCTCGCGGTGCGACTGGCTGAGTTCGCGCAGCGCGTCGGAGACCGTCATCGACTGCAGAACGCGGTCGGTTTCATCGGACTGGCTGGGGAAGCTCTCGAGCTCGCGGTCGTAGGTCTCGGCCGGCCGGGCGCTCGCGCTGCGGTGGTCGTCGATCGCGATACGCCGCGCGACGGTCACCAGCCAGGGCCGCAGTGACTGCTGCCCCTGAGCGCCGAGCCGGTGCGCATTGCGCCAGGCCCGGAGCAACGTCTCCTGCACGATGTCTTCCGCGCGCTGCCGGTCACCGCCGGTCAGTCGCAGCACGAACATCAGGAGCGGTCCCGCATGCTCTTCATAGAGCATCTTGACCAGAGTGTCCTCGTGAGTCGCCCCCGCCGGGGTCGCGGCCTCATGCCGCGGCGCCTGCCGGGGGATCACCGAACCACCATCGCCCGCACTACGGCCTCCGTCGAGTGACTGCCACCGTCCACCGGGATGCTGCTGTGTCATCAGGCGCACCCCACCTGGCGCCAGCCGATGTTCGGCCACCGCATGCATCGATACCTCCACCCGGCGTTTTCCCCGTCGCCTGAGATACGGCTGGGGACAGCCCTCGGGATCAACGCGGACGGGAAAATTTCGGGGAGCGGTCTCAAACGATCCTCCGCGGTCGTGTGTGGGGGTCACGAGGCGCATCGGCAGCGATTCAAATTAATCGATCTGCACCGATATGACTGCCAGGGCAGCCGAATAATACTCAGCCACACGCGCCCCATGAAATACACAGTTGAGCAGGACTGACGCACTGGCAGTGCGGCGTTACCGGAAAGTAGGCAAGCCCGGACGGAGCGTTGGTGTCTCACAAAGTGGGAGCGCTCCCAGCTTGCTGGAGGCGCGCGTCTTGCCCGTTCGGAGGATGTCTGGCCGCCATCCGGCCTCTTCGTGTGATCCCCGCCCCAACCGCCCCGAAAAGACTCATCTGTCGGATCTGGCGCACGACTCCGGCAGTTTCCGGTAGCGGCACGCCGCCGCCTTCGCCCGCTCACAACCCGCCACGATCCCGCTCCAGACGGCAACGGCTGTGCCCAGCCTCTGCCGCGCCAGGCACGAGACGACCGCCGGCCTCAGTCACGGCGCAGAAGAACGAGGGCACCCCAGCCAGGTCGCGGTTACGCGCTCTGATCGGCCGCGACCTCAGGCTTTACGGAGCAGCAGGTAACCCTGCGGACATCCCTCGGTCCCCTCCGGCGGGCGGCTGCCCTGGAACGTCAATTCGAAGCCGGCGCCGGCGGCGAGATCCAGCATCTGCTGGGTGGACAACCAGTACGAGTCGAACTCCACCCCGAGACCAGACGATCGCCCGGTGCGCCGATGCTGTCCGCCGCCGTCCTTGAACGCAGTCACCAGGTAGCCGCCCGGTCGCAGAACCCGAGCGAGCTCGGCGAACGCGACCGTGCGGTCCGGCGGCGCCAGAAAGATCAGCGAGTACCAGCAGACCACGCCGGCCAGCGAGGCGGTCGACAACGGCAAGGCGCGCAGGTCAGCCACCTCGAACGAGAACGCCGGGTGATCACGACGGGCGACCTCGATCATGCCGGGCGAGAGGTCGAGACCACGGGGCGAGAGGCCGCGCGAGGCCAGATACGGTTCGAGCCGACCGGTCCCGCACCCGATGTCGCCTACTTCGGCGCCCAGCCCCGCGGCCAGGGTCAGTTCGCTGAACAGGTCGAGCAGCGCGCGCTCGATCGGCATCGACTCCAGCAGACCGGCCAGGCGTTCCACGTACAAGTCGGCGAGCACGTCGTGCGCTCGGCGCAGTTCTTCGGTCGAGGCATCCACGGTCGGGCAGGCTATCGGCCGACCCTGATCGCGGTGGTGGCGAGGGTCGTGAAGCGCATGGCGAAGCTGCCGCCAAGAGCCTCGATGGCGGCGCTGGTAGCCGAGCTGAGCGCCGCCAGATCCTCGGGCGGCAGCGTCGTGAGCAGGCCCTGAGCAGGCAGTTGATCGAGCCACTCGTCTCGCGTGTAGACCCGCTCCCACTCGAGCGACCACCGCTCGAACCCGGCGAAAGCGCCGGTCGCCCGGATGGCCTCGTCCGCTTTGTCGAGGAAGACCCCATAGCCCTGCACAGCAGTGACCGGCCCGCCCGCAACCTGCCCGCCCCCGACCCGCGCGACCGCGACCTGCCCGGCCGCGACTTGGCTGTTCGAGGCGGCCGGACCGGGAGGCCCGGCGCTCCCCACCGGAGTCGTCCCGTTACCGGTCGACGCCCGGTAGGCGGCGGCCAGCCTGCTGCCGGGCAGCAAGCGCTCGTAGATGTCGGCGAACGCCGCGGTCGCCGCGGGCGAGGGCTGGCCCGCGTTCCAGAACAACGCCAACCGCCCGCCTGGCCGTAGCGCCGACGCCGCCTTGGCCGCGCCGGCCACCGGGTCGACCCAGTGCCACGTCTGGCCTGCGACCACAGCGTCGAAGATCCGGCCTCGGGGATCCCACTGCTCGAACGTCGCCACCTCGACCTCGAAGCCGCCGGCGCGGGCGAAGGCGGCCATCCGCGGGTCGGGTTCGACGCCGGTGACGTGGGAGCCGGCCGCGCGGAGCTGGCGGGCGACGATGCCCGTGCCGATGCCCACGTCGAGGACTTGAGGGGCAGCCAGCCGGGCGATCAACTCGCCGGGATAGCTGGGGCGTGTGCGGTCGTAGCGCGGAGCGTCCACGCCGAACGACTCCGCCGCGCGGCGGTTGCGGAAGGCCTCGGGCTCGGAAGTGGGCATGCGCCCACTCTAATGGGCGAACGCCCACTAGTCGATGTGGGAGGCTGACAAGGTGCCCACCGGAGTGGCGCTGCGCGACGTACGCCAGCAACTGTTCGATGCGGCCCAGCGCGTCCTGCTGTCGGACGGGCCGAGCGCCCTGACCAGCCGCGCGGTCACCACCGAGGCCGGCTGCGCCAAAGGTGTGCTGCACCGGCATTTCGCCGACTTCGACGACTTCCTCGCCGAGCTGGTGCGCCGCCGCATCGCGGGATTCGAGGCGTGGGGCGCCACCATGTGCGAGACGGCCGGTTCGGGCCCGGTCGACGAGAACATCGCCGACGCGCTGACCTTCGTGTTCGATCCGGTGGGCCGGGGACTCGTCGCGCTCATCCTGTCGCGTGACGATCTACGCGCCCGCCTGCGAAGCGCGAGCCGGAGAACAGCGGCCCAACAGGGCGAAGCAACACGAAATAGGGACTTGCGAGATTTGGGCTTGCCAATCGCGGGCCTGCCAGCTGGAAATCAGCCACCTGGAAGGCCACGAGCCGTGGGCCAGCCAACTGAAGGCCAATGGTCCGCGGGCCTGCCAACTGCAGGCCAACGGGCCGCGGGCCAGCCAGCCGAAGGCCAACGGGCCGCGGGCCAGCCAACTCGGGGCCGGCCAGGTGGCGACCTGCGAACTGAGGGCCTGCCGCTGCTGGACGAGGCGAGCGCCGTGCTCGCCGCCTACCTGACCGCCGAGCAGGCCCAGCACCGCGTGCCTACCGACGCCGACATCGACGCCCTGGCGCTCACCCTGGTCGGCGCGGCCCACCTGGCATTCGCCGGCGGCTGGGCAGCGGCCCGAGCCGACACGGAAACGATCGGCCAAGCCGGCGGAGACGAACCGCCGCCCATCCGCCGCCTGGTGACGTCGATCCTGCGCTGACTCCAAGGTTCGGCGCGGGAACCGCACCGAACAGGAACCAGTTGACGCGTGACCGCGCGATGGTCAGGGTCAGCGCGCATTACAGCACCGCAAATCGCCCAGCAGACCGCACACAGCAACCAGTCCAAGCGCGACGGCGCGACGGCGCGACGGCGCGACGGCGCGACGGCGCGACGGCCAGAGTTAACGTGCAGCGCAGCAACCGCAAATCGCCCAGCACACCGCGCACAGCAACTAGTTCACGCGTGACCGCGCGGTGGCCAGGGTCAGCGCGCGGTGCAGCACCCGAGAATCGCCCAGCAGGCCACGCAGCCGCCGCTCGAGTCCGGCGATCGGGACGAGGTTCTGCGGCGCCCGCGGATCCTTGTAGGCCGACGACGCGAAGCGCGGCAGCGTCGCGCCCGAGATGTCGGCCAGCTCGATCGCCTCCTCGGGTGGGAGGTCGGGCGAGCACTCGATCCGCACGATGCCCGACCACGGCGCCCCGGACGCGCCGGGCAGGCGCAGGTACCAGGACCAGCCGCCCCACACTGTGCCCAGATGGAAGACCGGCGTGCGCTGGCCGGGCTTCAACGACGTCACCACCGTGGTCAGCGCGGCCGGCAGGTACTGCTTCTGCTGCGTCTTGACGTAGCCGATCGTGCGCGGCAGCTGCCGCCGGTTGCGCAGGGGCCCGTCGACCACGAGCAGGTCGCGGCCGTCGGAGCTCGTGTCGCGGGCCGTGGCCGAGATGTCGATCTCGAGCGCGGTCAGCGGACCCTGCACGGCGGCGGGCAGCTTGCTGGCCTCGCCGGCGCCGTGGATGCGGTGCACCTCGTAGCGCACCGAACCGGCCTGCACGTCCCCGGCCGACGGGCTCGCCGTAAACAACCCCCGGCCGACTCGCGCGCCCACCAACTCGGCCACGCCCCGGGCCAGATCGCATCGGACCACCCCGGCGGCGTACGAGGCGGCCAGCCCGGCGTACGACGTGCCGTCCTCTTCCGCCGTCCACAGCCCCGCGTCGTTGCGCCGCACGCCGTCGACCAGAAAGACCACGTCGGGGCAGCGCACCGACGACGAGACGTCGATCGGCGCCCACTCGGCCGCGGGCACCTCGACATCGGTGTCGACCTGGGCGCTGCTGGCCGAGGCCGGGCCGTCCCCGCTCTCGGAACCGCCCTCGAACGACGAGCCGTAGGACGGGTCCCACGCGTCCACGAACATTCTGGTCAAAGGCCCACCCTCGCCACGTGCGCTGTCCGCGCGTCCTTGTGCACCTCGAACCGCACCGGCACCCGCTCGGCCAGCGCGTTGACATGGGTGACCACGCCGACCATGCGGTCACCCCGCGCGGCCAGGTTCTCGAGGGTCGCCGCCACCACGTCCAGCGTGGCCGCGTCGAGCGTGCCGAAGCCCTCGTCGAGCACGATCGACTCGAGGCTGGCGGCCGTGGTCGACATGCCGGCCAGCTGTTCCGAGAGGGCCAGCGCCAGGGCCAGCGAGGCCTGGAAGGTCTCGCCGCCCGAGAGCGTGCGCACCCCGCGCCGCAGCCCGGCGTCGTGGTGGTCGATCACGAAGAACTCGCCCTTGTCGTGGATCAGGTCGTACTGGCCGCCGGTCAGCTCGCGCAGGATCCGCGACGCGCCGTCGACGAGCAGGTCGAGCGCCTCCTCCAGCAGCCAGCGCTCGAAGTTGTTGGCCCGCAGGTGCCCGGCCAGCGACTTGGCCACCCGCATCTCGCGTTGCAGCGTCATCCGCTGCTCGGCGAGCTCGTGGGCCTGCGTGCGGCGGTCGACGAGCCGTTGCAGGGCCGCCTCGGAGCGTTCGGCGGTGATCGCGGCCGCGCGGATCAGCGAGGACTCGTCGGAGGCCGGCACGGCCACGCCGGCCGTGGTGAAGAGGGCCGCGATCTCTTGCAGCGCGGCGACGGTGGTGCGGTGGGCCGAGGCGACCGTGCCCTCCGCCTCGTCGCGGGCGGCGGCGCGCTCGGCGGCCAGGCCGGCGGCCCACTCGACGAGCAGGGCCCAGGCGCCGGCCAAGTCGTCGCGGTCGGCCGGCGGTGGCGAGAAGCGCGCGACCTGATCGCGTACGGTGTCGAACTCGCGCCAGGCCGAGCGCTGACGGTCCTCGGCGGCGATCACCGCGGCCTGGGCCTGCCGGTTCGCCGAGCGTGCCGCCCGTACGGCCGCGCCCGCCCGGTCGAGCTGCTTCTGGAACCGGTCGATTTCGGCGAGCTGCCGGCGCAAAGCGTCGACGCCGGGCGACTCGGCCACCGCGGCCCGCGCCTCGGCCAGCCGCGTCAGGTGGTGTTCGTGCTGGGCTCGTTTGCGTTCGAGGTTGCTCTCGAGTTTGCGGGCGACCGCGTCCCGCTGCTGCCACGCCTTCTCGGCGATCTCGGCCGCCGCCCGCGCGGCCTTGCCACTGGTCTCGGCGGCCCGCACGGCGGATTCCTCGGGCACCGGCGGCACGGTGGTCACGGTCTGCTCGCACACCGGGCAGTGATCGCCGGCGGCCAGATGCGCGCGCAGGGCGGCCGCCCGGTCGATCCGCTGCGCCTCGGTGTAGTCGAGCCGGGCCTGCTCGAGCAGTTGGGTCGCGCCCAGGTGGGCGCTGTGGGCGATCTCGGCCGAGGCCGCGGCGTCCTTGTGCTCCACATCGGCCACGGACACCTCGCCCGCGAACCAGTCGGCCTGCCCGACCAGTTTCTCGAGCTCGGCGTGCCGGTCGAGCATGAGGCTGAGCGACCCGGCGTCGCCGGCCGCGGCGAGCTCGCCGCGGAGCTTCTCCTCCTTTTCCTCCGCTGCACGGACCTCGTCCGCGGTCTGAGCGGCAGTCGCCCTCGCGGCGGCGGTCACGCCGGCGGTTTCCACGCTTCCCGCGGGCGTACGCACTGAGGAGAGCAGCCGCGCCTCGGCATCCAGCGCGTCCCGCGCCGAAGCGGCCTCAGCCTCCGCCGCCCGCTTGGCCCGCAGCCCGGGGACGGCCGCCTCGACGGCGACGGTCAGTTCCCGCATGCGGGCGACGTGCTGCTCGGCCGCCTCGACGGCCTCGTCGGTGGCGTCGGCCAGGGCGGCCAGGTTCTGGTCGACCACGGCCAGCTTGCCCTCGGCCGTCTGTGCCCGGCCGCTGGCCCGGGTCTGCACCTCTTCGTAGACGTGCAGGCCGAGCAGGTTGACCAGAATTTGCTGACGGGTGGCCGGCTTGGCGTGCAGGAAGTCGGCGAACTGGCCCTGGGGCAGGACGACGCAGCTGGTGAACTGCTCGAACGGCAGGCCGACGGCGTCGAGCACGGCCCGGTCCATCTCGGCCGGGGTGCCTGCAAGCACCTCGCCCAGGTCGTCAAGGTCCATGCCGGTGTCGAGCTTCGACACGTCGAAGCCGGGCGGCATGAGCTGGAGGCCGGCGCCGGCGGTCTTGACGTTGCCGCGGCCGTCGCGCCGGACGACACGGGTGGCCACGTAGCGGTCCCCGGCCGATTCGAAGACGAGCCGCACCCGCGCCTCGGTGGCCGAGGGCGCCAGCGCGTTGCCGATGCCGCGGCTGCCGCCCCACCGCGGGACGGTGCCGTAGAGCGCGAACGTGATGGCGTCGAGGACCGTCGACTTGCCCGAGCCGGTCGGCCCGACCAGCGCGAAGTAGTCGGCATCGGTGAAGTCGACACTCGTCTCGTCCCGAAAGACGGTGAACCCCGCCATATCCAAACGAATAGGCCTCATGATCCGACTCCGCTTCGCTCCGCCGAACCAGAGACCTGGCCACTGAGCCCGCCGCACTCGCTCCGCTCGCTCACAATCCGACTCCGCTTCGCTCCGCCGAACCAGAGACCTGGCCACTGAGCCCGCCGCACTCGCTCCGCTCGCTCACAATC
>NZ_JAMQOL010000056.1:0-10093 GCF_023717965.1 Paractinoplanes hotanensis
CAACTCCGCTTCGCTCCGCGCCGGGGCTCACGGTGCTCACCTCGTCGTACAGCTCGTCGAAGAGTTCGCGGACGCCGTCGTCGGCGTTGTCGCGACTGTCCAGGTAGTCGCCGAAGAGTTCCCGCGGCGACCGACCGGCCCGCTGTGCCATGCGCTCCCCCGCCCGGTCGGGCATCATCTCGGGGTCGATCCGCACCTCGAGGGCGTTGGGCAGCAGCTCCTGCACGTCCTCGCGGAGGCCGACCCGTGGCTTCTCGCGCACGAGGACACGGAGCCAGGCGTCCGGAAGGTTCACCGTCGCCAGTTGTTCGAGGGTGCCGCGAACCGTTCGCAACGCGATCGCCCCGGTGATCGGCACGTCGCGCACCCGGGCCGCCTTGTCGACCGCCACGTCGACGATCGCCACCGAGGAGATGTTCTCCTCCTCGCCGAAGTCGACCGCGAGCGGGCTGCCGCTGTAGCGGGTCGGGCAGGGCGAGATCACCTGCTGGGCCCGGTGCAGGTGACCCAGCGCGACGTAGTGGGCGTTGCGCGGAAACACCGTGGCCGGCACGGCGTACCCCATGATCGTGTGTGCCTCGCGCTCGCCGCCGCCGGCCGAGGCGCCGACGATCGTCAGGTGGGCGGTGAGCAGGTTGATCACGCCGGGCTGGTCGAACTTGTCGCTGAGCCGCTCGATCAGCCGCGCGATGTGGTCGGCGTAGGTCTGGCTGGCCTCGGCTGCGGTCAGCTCGTACATCTCGGCGGCCCGGATCGCGTACCGCTGGGAGAGGAACGGCAGCGTGACGAGCTGCCACTTCTCGCCGCCGGCGGTCTCGCCGGTGATCAGCAGCTCGTCGGCCTTGTCGCGCACGGCGCCGCGCAGCACGATGCCGGCCGCCTCGGCCCACGGGCGCAGCGCGTCGAGGGCGGGCCCGTTGTCGTGGTTGCCGCCGATCACCACCACCTGCGCGCCGGTCTGCCGCAGCGCGGAGAGCGCCCGGGTGACCACCCGGGTCGCGTCGGCTGTCGGGGCCGCGGTGTCGTAGAGGTCACCGGCGATGATCACCAGGTCGGGGCGCTCGGCCCGGGCGATCTCGACCACCTGGGCCAGCACGCGAATGTGCTCGTCGTGCCGGCCGCGGCCCTTGAGGACCTTGCCGACGTGCCAGTCGGACGTGTGCAGGATGCGCATCGCGAAACCCTAGACTCTCAGAACGGAATGTCGTCGTCGGACGAACCGTTGCCCGCGACGGCGAACGGATCGGCGCCCTGGACGATCGACTTCATCGTCTCGGCGGGCGGTGGGCCGGACTCGGACTTGCGGGTCGCCCAGGCCGGGAACGGGAACTCGACGCAGAGCGGGACCGGGATGTCGGGCTGGTTGACGAACATCGTGCCGGGGCGGGCCAGCAGGGCGCGCTGCCGCATGGCCGGGGGCAGGAAGCCGTATTCGGGCCGGGCCGCCTCGGCCGGGTCGAGCCGGCCGACCACGCGGATCGCCGAGTTGGTCACGATGCGCCGTTCGACCTCGCTGGCGGTCTGCTGGGCGCCGATCAGGATGACCCCGAGCGACCGCCCCCGCTCGGCGATGTCGAGCAGCACCTCCTTGATCGGGGAGCTGCCCTCGCGCGGGGCGTACTTGTTCAGCTCGTCGAGCACGACGAAGAGCAGCGGGCGGCCGGTGCCGGCCTTCTCCTTCTCCTCGAACTCGGTCTTGAGCGTCACGCCGACCACGAACCGCTGGGCCCGGTCGGGCAGGTTGTGCAGGTCGACCACCGTGACCTGGGCCGACTCGGCCGTCTTGATCTGGTGCGGGCGGCGCTGGGCGAGGTCGCCGCGGATCAGCCGGGCCAGGTCGCGCTTGCTGCCGATGAGGCGGCGGGCGAACGCGTTGACCGTGCCCATGTTGACCGCGGAGCCGGCCCAGGTCGACCGGGTCTCGTCGTCGGTGAGCTGCTCGACGATGTGGTCGACCAGATCGCCGTACGAGCCGATCCGCTTGCCGTCGATGCTGATGCCGCCCTCGGCGGGCACGGCGTAGCGGTTGAGGTGGGCGGTCACCGAGTGGACGACCATCGTGTACTGCTGGCGCTCGTCGTCGGCGTCGGCGAACACGTAGGGCAGCAGGCGCAGCGAGCAGAATTCCTCGAGCGTCCAGTAGAACGAGTCGACGCCGGTGAGCCGGCTGCTCACATCGGGCGCGCCGGACGAGTCGCCCGCTCGGGGCGGGGCGTAGACCCGTACGTCGGAAAAGGGCGTCGCCGGCAGCTCGAGGAGCTTGTAGTTGGCCCGGGTCGCCTCGTCGAGCTTCGTGTTGGGGTGGTCGAGGAACAGCAGGTCCTCACCCTTGACGTTGAAGATCAGGGCGCGGGCGTTGGCGCCGTCGGCCCCGAGCTGGCCGGAGCGGAACACCGAGTAGAGCAGGAAAGTCGCGAAGCTCGTCTTGGTGGCGACGCCGGAGATGCCGGAGATCGACACGTGCGCGCCGCGGGTGCCGTCGAGGAAGTCGGCGTTGAGGTAGACGGGCACGCCGTCGCGGCCGGTGCCCATCGGGATGCGCCTGTCCATCCGGTCGAAGTGCAGCGCGGCGTCGCGGGCCTCGCCGGTCGCCCGGTGCACGACCGCGCCGGGCGAGGGCGGGACGTACAGCTCGGGGTCGACCCGGGTGGTGGTGATCTCGGCCGCCTCCTGCACCACGGCCGGCAGCGTGCCCTCGGCGATCGCGAAGACGTCGGAGTCGAACTGAGCGCCCTCGTGGCGCGCCCTCACCTGGGTCACCACTCCGGCGATCGTCACCGGTTCGCGGTCCGGCAGATCACGCTTGGTCACCACGACGTCGTCGAGTTGCAGATAGCTGCCCTCGGACACGGCCGTCCAGAACTGGAGCGGCGTGGCGTCGGCAGTGCCTAGCACCCGCCCGACGGGGGAAGTTTCGTCAGACACGCCGATCATGTTGCACCAGGGGTACGACAGAACCCGCACCAGGAGTCAGTTGGCACACGTTGTCCACAACTTCTAGTGCTCATACACAGAGTTATCCACAAGATCTTGGTTCGATGGTGGAGGCGCGCCCATCAATGAACCGATGTGAGCCGATCGGCCAATAGCGGGGTGACAGCGATTCCACCGGACGCGAGAGGCACCGCATGAGACCCACGGCCACCCGGGCCGAGCTCACCGACGGCGACCTGATCAAGCTTTCGACCACCGAGCCGGAAAGCTTCGGCCCGATCTTCGACCGGCACGCCGCCGCCATCCACCGCTACCTGGCCCGACGCGGCGGGCGCACTCTCGCCGACGATCTCACCGCCGAGACCTTCCTCACGGCCTTCAAGAGCCGATCCGCGTACGACCTGAGCCGGCCCGACGCCCTCCCCTGGCTCTACGGCATAGCGGCCAACCTGCTGCGCGGCCATCAGCGCACCGAGATCAGGCAATACCGCGCACTCGCCCGCACGGGCCTCGACCCGGCGCTGGCCGGACCCGAGGACACGGTGCCGGCCCAGGTCACCGCGGCCGAGCACGTCAGGGCCCTGGCCGGCGTCCTCGCCCGCCTCAACGTGGGCGAACGCGAGGTGCTGACCCTGGTCAGCCAGGCCCAGCTCAGCTATCCCGAGGTGGCTCGCGCCCTGGACATCCCGGTCGGCACCGTCCGCTCCCGCCTGCACAGCGCCCGCAAGCGCCTCCGAGCCGCCCTGCACGGCTGCCCCGAACTCGATCTCACGAACGGGAACGACCATGAATGACCTGGACCTGATGGAGAAGTTCCGCACCGACGTGCCACCGCCCACGGCAGCCGTTCTCGCGGACGCCCGGGCGCGCATGTTCCGCGCCGAACCGCGGAAAGCCAGGAAGCGGTGGGTGTGGAGCCTGATCCCCGCCACCGCCGTCGGCGTGGTCACGGCCGCCGTCGCCTTCACCGTCGTGGGCGTGAACCCGGAGCAGCCGGAGCAGCGGGAGCAGCAGCCCTCGACCGAGGCCGCCCAGGTACTGCGTCTGGCCGCGGCCGAGGCCCGCCGCGAACCGGTCCAACCGGCTCGTCCCGACCAGTTCGTCTACGTCGAATCGCTGGTGGCCTGGGGCGGCGCCGAGGCCTCGGCGAACGGCGATCTGAAGGACGGGAAATACATCCCGCCGGTCGAGAAGAACCGCCGCATCTGGCTGTCCGCCGACGGCACCCGTGACGGCCTGCTGCGCGAGCGGGCGACGGACCCTGAGGATGCCGCCGATCCGACCAGTCTGATCCACGAGAACGTGCCGCTCCCCGTCCAGGGCACACCGATCCCGGCCTACCTGCGGGATCTGCCGACCGAGGCGAAGGGCATGCGCGAGTGGCTGTACGCCGGCGCCGAGAGCGGGAAGGAGGGTGGCAACCCACCCGACGTGACGGCGTTCATCAAGGTCGGCGACACCCTGCGCGAGCAGTACGTCCCGCCCGCCTCGGTGGCCGCGATGTTCGAGGCGGCCGCCACGATCCCCGGCACCACCGTGGTCAAGCAGGTCGACCTGGCCGGGCGGCGCGGCGTCGCGGTCTCCAAGGTGCACCACGCCACCCGGCACGATCTGATCTTCGACGCGGCCAGCTACCGGTTCCTCGGTGAGCGGGAAGTCGCGCAGAAGGACGCGGCGCCGTTCCCGGCCGGGGCCGTGATCGGGTGGACCGCGCAGCTGAAGGTGGCGGTTGTCGACCGGGCCGGTCAGCTGCCCTGACGGGCGTACCGCAGGAAGAGCATGTCCTCGAGCGTGAGCACGTGACGCAGGGACATCGGCCGCGGATCGGTGGCGGCTCCGGACGAGATACGACCGGGGCCGCCGCCGACCAGCAGCGGTGAGACCGTCAGGCACAGCTCGTCGACCAGATCCGCGTCGAGCAGGGCGCCGAACAGGTGCGGACCGCCCTCACAGAGCAGTTGGGCGGCGCCGCGCGCGTTCAGCTCGCGGACCGCTGCGGCGCAATCCACTGTGTCGTCACCGACGGCGATCACGTCGGCGATGCCGGTCAGGGCGGAGGGGTCGGCCCGGGTCGTCGTCACGACGATCGGGCGGATCGGCGCGTCCGAGAAGATCAGCTGGTCCGGGTCGAGATTCAGGGAGCCCGAGACGATCACCATGAGCGGGAACTCGGGTAGGCCGTGCGCGATCCGCCACTGCCGGGCGGCGGGGGTCAGCCGTAACGCGTCGTAGTTCTCGGCCTGTACGGTGCCGGCGGCGACGATCAGTGCGTCACAGACCATCCGCAGCGAGTCGAAGATCTCTTTGTCGCCCGGCCCGTGCAGCCCGCCGGACAGCCCGCCGACCGTCACGGCGCCGTCGGCGCTGGCGATGAAGTTGACGCGCAGCGTCGGCGACGGGTTGCGCGGATACAGCTCGACCAGGTCGCCGGCCGACGAGGGCCACGCGGGAAAGCTGGTCACGGGCCCGGCGGCCCGGTCACCGGTGGGGTCGGCTTGCTCGCGCGATGCTGGCAGTCGCACCACGAACCGCCGCGGCAGTCGTCGTGCCGTCGCTCCTGGCAGGCCTTGCAGATCACGCCTCGACCCTATCGCCCGCCGGGCCCGGTCAGGTGACTCGAACGGTACGAACCGCGGGTACGAATCCCTCCCGGCCTGGTGTGATCCTCGGCATAGCCGAACCACATGATGTGCCGGACACGGCGCCGCAACCGGGGCGAAACGCCGAATTGGCAGGCTGTACGCCTCAGGGGACGGCTTCGCTGTACCTATCCGCAGCGGAAAACCGACATGAACCACACCGGACCGTGCCCCTCACAGGCGGGAGGAGTTGCATGTTGCTGCGGGTCCGAGTCACTCTGCCCGATCGCCCCGGCGCCCTCGGTCAGGTGGCTCGCACGCTGGGCGTCGCCGGGGCCGACATCGTGCAGGTGGTGGTGCTGGAACGCCTGGGCGGCCGCGCCGTCGACGATTTCACCGTCGTGTGGCCGGGCGCCTCCCGCGTCGAACGGCTGCTGGCCGGTCTCGCCGCGATCCCCGGCGTGCAGGTCGACGGCGTCTGGAAGGCGATCGGCGCCCCCGTCTCCGGCGGTCACGACGCCGAGCTGCTGGCCCAGGTGGCTGCCAACCCGGCCGACGGTCTGGCCACGCTGGTCGACGCCGTGCCCGGCCTGCTCGCCGCCGACTGGGCAGCCGCCGCGACCGTGCCGGCCGACTGGGCCGCGCGGGCCGACGCTCCCCGCACGCTGCCCTCCGATCCCACCGTGGCCTACGCGAGCTGGCGCGCCCCCGGCCCCCTGCACCTACCCGAGATCACCCCGCTGCGGGCCCGGCCGCTGACCGGCGCCGACGGCACCCGGTTCGCGATCGCCCCGTTCGGCCGGGCCGGCCTGGTGCTGGTGGTCGCCCGCTCCGACGCCGACGACCTGCCCGCGGCGGCCTTCCACGTCACCGAGGTCGACCGGGTGGCGCAGCTGATCCGCGCGGCCGCGGTGATTCTGGGCGACCGGCTCGACGCCGTCGCCGTGCCGTCGCCGCTGTGATTCGACTCTCGCCGAAATCCCAGCTCAAGCAATGTCCGGTTAACAGCGGCGGAGGAGAATTGAGGACGGTAAAGCTGACGTGACTCGCCGAAAGGGGTGCCCTCCATGGCGCTGTGGCGGATCCGGGCAACGGTTGACGACCGACCGGGATACCTCTCCGTTCTGACCGCAAGCCTCGCCCTGCGGTCGGTGAACATCCTCGCCGTCCAGGTGCACACCACCGAGGCCGGCGCCGTCGACGACTTCCTCGTCGACGCGCCCGAAACGATGACCGAGTCCGAGTTGCTGGCCTCGGTGGCCAAGGGCCGCGGCCGCGACGCGTTCGTGGCCCGGGCCGAGGCGCAGGGCCTGGTCGACCAGCCGACCCGGGCCCTCGCTCTGGCCGGCCGGCTGGTCCACGAGTCCGACACGCTGGCCGAGGCGCTGGTCGCCCTGCTCGACGCGACCGAGGTGCGCTGGCGGCCCGATCCGCTGCTCGCCCGTCCCGGCTACGAGGCCGTGCGGATGATCCTGGCCGACCCGGCCGGCGGCTCGTTCGAGGTGCTGCGCGCGGCCCCGGCGTTCACCCCGGCCGAATACGCGCGGGCGCAGGCCCTGATCGAGCTGTCCGGCGCGATGCTGCGCCGGCAGGAGGGGCAGACAACGCTGCTGCTGCCCGACGGCGCCGAGCTCACGCTGCGCGCCGCCACGATCGACGACCTCGACGCCGTACGCGATCTGCACGCCGGCAGTTCGGCCGCCTCCCTGCAGCGCCGCTACCTGAGCGGTGCGCCCACCGACGCGCGGCTGGTCCAGCTGCTCGAGCCGCCGGGCCACGGGCGCACCCTGCTGGCCCTGGCCGGTGACCGCGTGGTGGCCATGGGCAACCTGCTCGCCGAGGGTGACCTGGGCGAGGTCGCCATACTGGTCGACGACGACTGGCAGCGCCGCGGCATCGGCACCGCCCTGTTGCGGCGCCTCTACGCGTACGCCGAGCAGGGCGATTTCGCCGCCCTCATCGCGCACACCGCGGCCGACAACGTGGCCATGCTGCGCACGCTGCGACGCCTCGGCGGCGGCGCGGCCGACCGCGACGGCACGCTGGTCAGCGTGACCCTGCCGATCGCGGGCCACCGCGCGGGCAAAGAGACTCCTGCCGCCTTCGGGTGACGGGTGAGAGAGGTGGCGGCGGTCTCCGGGCCGCCGCCACCAAGGGTTCTTTCCAAGCCGTACGCGTGCGTGCTCGCTAAGCCGTACGCGTGCCGTGCTCGACGCAGGTGGCCTTCCACCCTGTCGGCACGACCTGCACCTTCATGCGCCGGCGACAATCCGGGCAGAAGCGCGGCGGCTCGAGCGCCCGCGCCTCGGCGCACGCGCTGTGCGCCCCTTCCGCGGCCGGTTCGCCGCACCGGTCACAGAACATCAGATGGTCGCCGAGAGCGCCTTGACCGGCATCTTCAGGTCTTGCAGCAGCTCGAGGTCGGCCGTGGCCGGGCGGCCCAGCGTCGTCAGGTAGTTGCCCACGATCACCGCGTTGATGCCGCCCAGCAGCCCGTCGCGGGTGCCCAGGTCGCCCAGGGTGATCTCGCGGCCGCCCGCGAAGCGCAGGATCGTGCGCGGCATGGCCAGCCGGAACGCGGCGATGGCGCGCAGCGCGTCCTTGCCCTCGACCACCGGCTGATCGCCCAGTGGCGTACCCGGCCGGGGGTTCAGGAAGTTCATCGGCACCTCGTGCGGGTCGAGCTGGGCCAGCTGGGCCGCGAACTCGGCCCGCTGCGCCACCGACTCGCCCAGGCCCAGGATGCCGCCGCAGCAGACCTCCATGCCCGACTCGCGCACCATCTTGAGCGTGCTCCAGCGCTCCTCCCAGGTGTGGGTGGTCACCACGTTGGGGAAGTGCGACTGGCAGGTCTCGAGGTTGTGGTTGTAGCGGTGCACCCCCATCTCGACCAGGTCGTCGACCTGTTCCTGGCTGAGCATGCCGAGGCTGGCCGCGACCTGGATGTCGACCTCGGCCCGGATCGCCTTGACGCCCTCGCGCATCTGGTCCATCAGCCGCTGGTCGGGCCCGCGCACGGCGGCCACGATGCAGAACTCGGTCGCCCCGGTCGCCGCGGTCTGCTTCGCCGCCTCGACAAGCGACGGAATGTCGAGCCAGACCGAGCGCACCGGCGACGCGAACAGGCCCGACTGCGAGCAGAAATGGCAGTCCTCGGGGCAGCCGCCGGTCTTGAGCGAGACGATGCCCTCGACCTCGACCTCGGGGCCGCACCACTTCATGCGCACGTCGTGGGCGAGCTGGAGCAGCGCGGGAAGATCGTCGTCCGGCGACCGCAGCACCTCGAGGATCTGCGCCTCGTCGAGGCCGATACCGTCGTTGAGCACCTGGGCTGTGGCCCGGTCGAGGATCTCTGACATGTCCGTACCGTAACAAGCTCCGAGCCGTTCGAGGGCGGTGGGCAGCGGGAGCTTCCGCGGCGGCGAAGCTGTCGGTGGTGGGTGGTAGTTTCCCAGTCTCGCGATCGCCCGGAAGGGTGTTGGAGGGTTGTCTTGGCGGGCTGGTTGGAGGCTCTGGAGGGCCTGGCCGCAAGCCGGTCCAAGGCGGGGCTGACGCGTCGGCTGCGGCCCCGGCCGGCCGGCGGCTCCGTCGTCGATCTGGCCGGCAACGACTATCTCGGCCTGGCCACTCATCCCGCGGTGATCGGGGCCGCGGCGAAAGCCCTTGCGGCGTACGGGCTGGGCGCCACCGGTTCGCGCCTGGTGCGCGGGTCTGCCCTGGTCCACGCGGAACTCGAGGCGGAACTGGCCTCCTGGCTCGGGTCGGCGTCGGCGCTCGTCTTCTCGTCGGGCTATCTGGCCAACCTGGCCGCTGTGCGCAGCCTCACCAGCGTGTGCGACCTGATCGTCTCCGACGCCTACAACCACGCCTCCCTGATCGACGGCTGCAAGATCTCCGGCGTACGCACGGTGGTCGCCCCGCACAACTCGCCGGCCGCCGTGGCCCAGATCATCGACACCCACCGCCCCAACCGCGCCCTGGTCGTCACCGAGTCGGTGTTCTCCGTTGACGGCGACCTGGCCCCGTTGGCGTCCCTCCACAAGGTGACAAACGCCCGCGGCGCCCTGCTCCTGGTCGACGACGCCCACGCGCTGGGCCTGCTCGGCCCGTCCGGCGCCGGCGGCGTGGCCGCAGCCGGCCTGTCCGGCCTGGACGACGTGATCGTCACCGCCACCCTGTCGAAGTCACTGGGCGCCGCCGGCGGCGTGGTGGCCGGCCCCGCCGCATTCCGCCGCCACCTGATCGACACCGGCCGCACCTTCATCTACGACACCGCGCTCCCACCCGCCGTCACCGCCGGCGTCCACGAGGCCCTGCGCATCGCCCGCGCCGCCGACGACCGCCGAGCCCTGCTGCGCGCCCGCGCCGAACTGACGGTCGCCCGCCTCAGCGCCGCCGGCCTGAAAGTCTGCCTGCCCACGGCCTCCCCACTCACCGCCGACCCCGGTGAAGCCAAGCCTCAGCCCCCCGCCGCCACCGCCGACCCAGGTGCCGCCAGGCCCGAGCCCCCCGCCGCCACCGCCGACCCAGGTGCCGCCAGGCCCGAGCCCCCCGCCGCCACCGCCGACCCAGGTGCCGCC
>NZ_JAMQOL010000057.1:0-40565 GCF_023717965.1 Paractinoplanes hotanensis
AGGCCCGAGCCCCCCGTTGCCGCCGCCGACCCGGGTGCTCCCCATGCTGCCGCCGGGCCTGACGCCGCCGTCGCCGACGGCCCGAAAACCGTCGTCACCACGGTCTCCGTTGCCGGCGCCGGTCCCGAGACTCTGGTAACCACCGCCGGTCACGACAACTCAGTCGCCACCGCCGGTCCGGAGGTTCCCGTTCCCCCTGCCGGTGTGCTTTCGGTGCTGGCCCCCGGCCCCGAGGCGGCCTTGGCCTGGGCCGACGACTGCCGCGACCGCGGCGTGGCTGTGGGTTGCTTCCGCCCGCCGTCCACCCCCGACGGCAGCTCCCGCCTGCGCCTGACCCTGAACGCGGGAATCTCCGAGCCCGACTTCGCCCGCGCCCTGGATGTCATCGTGGAGTGCGCCCCGTGACCCGCCCCACCCCCCGAGAGGCGGCCTCCCCCGACCTCCACGAGATCCTGGCCCGTCTCCCCCGGGCAACAGCCGTCTTCAAGGCCGGATCCGGATCCTTCACGCCCACCGCCCCCGACGCCGAGACAATCCTCACCCCGATCGGCTTGGAGTCGCTGCCGACACCGGCCGAGCCTGCACTGCTGCCCGCCGAGCCCGCCCTCGGCGACGCCGGCGCCATCCAGCCCATCCTCGGCAATGCAGGCGCCCAGGGCAGCCAGCCCGCCCACGGCAACGCCGGCACCCAGGGCAGCCAGCCCGCCCACGGCAACGCCGGCGCCTACTCCGGCGGCGACCTCGACACCGACACACCCCACCGCGCCCTCGCCGCAGCTGAGGGTGTCGCCGCTTCCAACCCGCCACGTCCCATGGCCGGGTCCAGCGCCGCCCCGGCCACGGTCGCGCCCAACGCGGTTGTCCCCGTAACCGCTACCAACGACCTCACAGCCGCCACCATCGGCGCAATCGAATCGGCCGCTGTCAACGCCACGGGCGACGCCGCCGCTGGTGCCATCGGTCCTGCCGCCACAGCGCCTCCGGTCGAGCCCGAGCAGATCCCCCCGGCCGAGACTCCGCCGGGTGTCGCGCCGGCCTCGCCGACGCCGCTTCCGCCGGCCACTCCGACACCCGAGCACCCCCAGCCGGATTCGCCGGTGCCTGTTTCTCCGGCGCCCGGCCACCCGGTGCCGGATTCGCCCGAGCCTGTTTCTCCCGCTCCCGGCCACCCGGTGCCGGATTCGCCCGTGCCCGTTTCTCCCGCTCCCGGCCACCCGGTGCCGGAAGTGCCGGTGCCCGTTTCGCCCGCCCCCGGCCACCCCGTGCCGGAAGCGCCGGGGCCGGTCTCGCCCGCTCCCGGCGGCACGGGCTCGGGACTCGACGATCTGCCGAGTGCCGAGTCGATCAGCGCGGAGGTCTCAGCCGAGCTGTCCGCGCAGGCCAAGCCGGCCCCACGGCGCCCCGAGGCCGGCGAGTGGCGCGGGATCGTCCTGGTGACGGGCACCGACACCGAGGTCGGCAAGACGATCGTCACCGCCGCCGTGGCCGCCGCGGCCCAGGCGGCGGGGCTTCGCGTCGCGGTCGTCAAGCCCGGCCAGACCGGCATCGCCAACGGCGAACCGACCGACATCGAGGTCATCACCCGCCTGGCCGCGCCCGACACCACACGCACGCTCGCCGAATATCCCGACCCGCTGGCGCCGTTGAGCGCAGCCACCGTGGCTTCCCTGCCACCGCTAGAGCTGTACGAGGTCGTCGACGCCATCCGGGCCGAGGCCGACAAGCACGACCTGGTGCTGGTCGAAGGGGCCGGCGGCCTGCTGGTCCCGATGGGCGTCCGTCCCTCGGGCGAATCGTGGACGGTCGCCGACCTGGCCACCACTCTGGGCATCAGCACGATCGTGGTGGCCCGGGCCGGCCTGGGCACCCTCAACCACACGGCGCTCACCTTGGAGGCCCTGTCCCGCCGAGGCGTGCCGGCCGGCGTGGTCATCGGCGCCTGGCCCCACGATCCCGAGCTGGTCCACTGGGCCAACCTGAGCGAGCTGGTCCCGCACCTGATCGGCGCTCTTCCCTCGGGCGCGGGCCACATGGACCCCGGCGTCTTCCGGCGCTCGGCCCCCGGCTGGCTGACCCCTTCGCTGTACGGCGTCCTCGACAACTGGCGGGTCTGGGCCGAGGAGTTCGGCGACGGCCACCACTGACGGCTTCCGCCTGGTCGAGTCAGCGCCCGATGCTCATCGGGGAGGCCTCTGCGGGTCTCGGAGGAGCCTGATGTAGTTCGCCTCGTACTCGTCGAGCAGCGGAACTACGTCCGTCGACTGCTTCTCCAACGCGTCGAAGATCCGACGGTAACTTTCCACGTCTTTGTGACTACGCGAGAGAAGCCCCGTGTTGTACAGGTCGACGATCACCAGATCATCGTCGTACAGAAAGAACCCGTGCAGCAGCGGGACTTCAATCAGCGCATCGTCAGGGATCACTGTCACGCGCAGGTTTTCGGTTTGGGTGATCACGGCCCGCAGGTGGGCGATCTGAGCCAGCATCTCGACGGGCGGAAAGAGCCTGTGCTTCAAGGTGGCCTCGCCCAGGACGAACTGGAACGTCTTCGACGAGTCCCCGAGCACCTCTTGCCTGGTGACGCGGGCTGAGACGGCGGCCAGCAGACCGGACTCAGTAAGATCGGATGCCATCATGGGAGCGATGCGGCGCATCGTTTGCAGCACCAGCTTCGCGTAGCCGCTCGTCTGCAACGGTCCAGGAATCAACGCCGGCTCGAATGCCCGAATCGACGTCGCGGAGGATTCCCAGTCGTGCAACGTCTTCTGCAGGGCCGCGAGACCGATCGAGGCCGGTCGCCAGTCGGTCATCCGGTCGTGCGACCGTTCGGCCCGGTCCATGAGGTCCCGGGCCAGGCTGTCGTCCGCCCCGAGTGCGCGTGCGATGGCGCCCACGTCCTCCGGGTCGGCTAGGCCCTTGCCCCGTTCGATTCGGGAAATCTTGGGTTGGCTCATGCCCACCATCGCGGCGAGCCTGGCCCCCGTCAGCCGCTTCGCACGCCGCATCCGCGACAAGACGAGCCCGACCGGCTCGTCCTCGCGGCGGGGAGCGCCGGAACTCGCCGCCATTCCAGCACCCCCGCCATGATGTGACCTCGGTTGGTTCAGGAGAGATTACGAGCCGCTTCAAGCAACAGGTCCACGGGAATCCTCACGAGCGCTTCCCCCGCCGGTACGTCGACGCCCGCGTCCGCAGTTGACAGCGTGTAACCCTGCACCACGACCGTGCCTTCCGAGCCAGAGGCCGTGTACACCGTGGGGCATTGACCGCTGGTGCATCGGTTGGCCACGGCCGTCAGCGACCCGAGAGACGACCCACCGTGCGGCTGAAAAGTGCCGCTGTCGGCCTGCGAGAATCCAGTATTCACCGGGAACCACCGTATTCATTCGAGAGACTAGTTGCGAGAGATTAGCCAGGATGACCGGGAGCAGTCACCGCAGGGTCCGGTCCACGTATGCCACCCGGCATTCTGCATGCTATCAAGTAGCTACGTGGCATGGGCGAACCTTCGCCGGAGCCGGGCCGGAAGGGTCCCGGAAATCCAGATCCTTTGACACAGACTGAATACACGTGGAAAATTCACGGTTCGTGAATAACACTCAGGGTAGTCATCTAGACACTCTGGCGGTTAACATGATCCGTAGATCGGCACAGTCCGCGACTCGCGCGTCGGAGCGACCATCCGTCGCTCCGCACCACCCACAGCGGCCGCGCGGAACGCGGGTTCTACTCATGGTGATCGCTGCCCTGGTTGTCAGCGGTCTCGCGGGTCTTCTGTCGGACGCTGCGGGGAACAATGTCCCGACGTCGATTCTGACAGCGGGTGGGGCGTTCGGCGCAGCCCTCGGATTGTTCGTCGCCATGGCGCACTACGCCGACATCGAGTGATCCCCGCGTATCGCCAACGAACCCTGGCTACTGTTCGCCCTGACCTTCAGCCCAGATCGCATGGCGGCGGGGCGGACGCGGGGAGGGCGGCGCGGGAAGGTCCTCGAGCTGGTCGATCGCGAACTTCAGCTCTTCTCCCGCGCGCACCTCGACCTCCCGGCCCTCGTGGCGAAATGTGACGTCGCCGTCGGAGGTGTAGGTGACCGAGTCGCGGGTGACCGTGACGCACATCGAGGCGCCCCGCCAGTGCAGGTGGAACGCCAGCCGCTTCAGGTCGGGGGGCAGGCGCGGGCCGAAGGACAGCTCGCCGCCGTGGTCGCGCAGGCCGCCGAAGCCCATGACCAGCGCTATCCAGGCTCCGGCGCAGGCCGCGATGTGCAGGCCGTCGCCGCCCGACTCGCCGCCGCCGCGCAGGTCGAGCAGCGCCGCCTCGGCCAGGTAGTCGTGGGCCAGGCGCAGATGTCCCAGTTCGGCGGCCAGCACCGCCTGGATCGGGGCCGACAGGGAGGAATCCCGGACGGTCCGGGCCTCGTAGTAGGCGAAGTTGCGCCGCTTCTCGTCGAGCGTGAACGCGTCCGGGCGCACCATCATGGCCAGCACCAGGTCGGCCTGCTTGACCACCTGTTTGCGGTACAGGTTGAGGTAGTGGTGGCTCAGCATCAGCGGGTAGTCGTGGTCGGTGAAGTCCCACTCGGGCAGCCGGGTGAAGCCGGCCGCCTGCTCGTGCACCTCGCGGCCCTCGGCGTACGGAATGCTCAGGCAGTCGGCCAGGCGGGGCTCGATCCCGGCCGCGCGCAGATTCTGCTGGGCCATCAGGTTCGTGTAGATGTTGTCGTCCATCAGCGCCGTGTACTCGTCGGGGCCGGTCACGCCCGCGATGTGGGCCACGCCCCGGTCGTCGAAGTAGGCCACCGACGTCCACAGCTTCGCCGTCTCGGCCAGCAGTTCGTGGCCGGCCTCGCGCATGAACTCGTCGTCGCCGGTGGCCGCGTGGTAGCGCAGCACGGCGTCGGCGATGTCCGCGTTGACGTGCAGGGCAGCGGTGCCCGCGGGCCAGTAGCCGGAGCACTCCGGCCCGCCGATCGTGCGCCAGGGGAAGGCCGCGCCGTCGAGGCCCAGTTCACGGGCGCGGTCACGGGCGCGGCCGAGCGTGTTGTGCCGCCACTTCAGCGCGGGGCCGACACAGCCGGGATGGGTATAGGTCAACGTCCTCAGCACGTACGCCTCGGTGTCCCAGAGCGTGTGGCCGTCGTACCCGTTGCCGGTCAGCCCCTTGGCCGGGATCGGATGCAGGCCGGCCTGCGCGCCCGCCTGCAACACGTGGAACAGTCCGAAGCGGACCGCCTGCTGGATGTCCGGGTCGCCGTCCACTTCGACGTCCGCCCCGGCCCAGAAGTCGTCGAGGTAGTCGCGCTGCTCGGCCGCCAGCGTGTCGAAGCCGTCCCGGGCGGCGGCGTCACGGTCGGCCACCACCTGGTCGTCGGCCGGCCAGTGGTAGGACAGGAACTTCTCGAAGGTGATCTCGCCGCGGCCGGTGGCGGTCCAGCGGATCAGCTCGGGTGTGGACGAGACGGTGCCCTCGGCGCCGGTGTGGGCGACCGCGGCCACCACCGAGAGTTCGCTGCGGCGGGTGCGGCACACGAGCTTGTCGTCGTCGTGCGCGACCGGCTCGAACGGGTCCGGCAATACTGCGCTGGTCCGCGGGTCGTCCTCGCGCGGCGACGGCAGCTCCTCGTCGACGACCAGGTCGGATTCGACGCGCAGCTCCGCCTCGGCCCGCACCGAGTAGCGCAGGGCCGCGACCGACGGCCGTACGAAGGAAACCAGCCTTTCCGTACGCAGCGACACCACCACCCCGCCCGGCGAGACCCACTCGACCTCGCGGGTGAGCGTGCCCGCCCGCAGGTCGAGCACCCGCTCGTGCCGGCGCACCTCGCCCGTACGCAGGTCGAACCTCTCGCCGTCGACGAAGAGCGAGATCCGCTTGCCGTTGGGCCCGTTCACGACGGTCTGTGTGCGTTCCGGGAACCCGTACCCCTCTTCGGGATAGTGCAGGTCGCGCTCCTCGAACAGCGAGTTGAGGAACGTGCCCGGCATCCCACCGAGGTGCGGCTCCTCGAGGTTGCCGCGCAGCCCGACATGGCCGTTGGCCAGCGCGAAGATCGACTCTCCCTGGAGCAGCGCGCCGTCCTGTTCGTCGGGCGTGCCGACCTCCCGGACGAGCCACGGCTCGGCCGGCGCGATCTCAGACATCGCGCAGCTCCGGACGTCCGCTCACGTGCGTGACGGTGGCGGCCGAGGCGGCCGTCGCCCGTTGCGCGGCCTCTTCGTACGAGGCCCCGGCCAGCAACGCCGCGGTCAGGGCGGCCACGAACGCGTCCCCGCCGCCGGTGGTGTCGACCACCTCGGCGTCGTCCAGAGGGATCGTGACCCGTCCGCCCCGCCACACGAACAGGTTGCCGTCCTTGCGGGCCAGGGCCAGCAGCTTCGGCCCGTGGTCGAGCACGTCCTCGTCGAGGCCGGCGGCTTCCGCCTCGTCGGCGCGCACCACATCGGCGTACACGAGAAGGCTCTTGTCCTTGATCTCGCCGTCGAGCACGACCAGCTTGCCGGCCTCGTGACCGATCCGGGCCGCGGCCAGCGTCGCCGCCTCGGGCTGCTGCAATTGCACGAGCACGGCGTCCGTCCCCTCGATGACCTGCCGGGCGCGCAGCACGTCGTCCTCGCCGAGCAGCACCGGCGGCGGCAGGTGTTCCACGTAGCGGTAGCGGCCGCCGGGCTCGAGGATCTCCACGATCAGGCCGGTCAGCGCGCCCGGGCGGCGAATCACCGAACGTACGTCGATGCCGTCCCGCCGGGCCTGGGCCAGCAGCACGTCGCCGATCATGTCGTCGCCCGCCACGGCGATCAGGGACGGTCGCACGCCGAGCTGAGCCAGCGCCACCGCCTGATTGGCGCCTTTGCCGCCGAGCTGCTCGTGGCGGCTGCCCGCGACGCCCGAACTTCCCGGCTCCGGTAGTTGATCAACGGTGAGGACGAGGTCACGAGCCAGTTGCCCGACGACGGCGGCGGTAGGGGTCACGAGTCAGCATGTACCCAGCGACTGACACTTTGTGCGACATTCACGCCTGAGGCTCGGCTGTGAGTGTAATTCGGCCATCGAGAGCATTGCCGGACACCGCGGACCTTCCTAGGCTCCTTGCACCATTGTCGAATGTGAGGGGGATCACCGGCCATGACCAACAGCAATCCCGTGTCGTCGAACGCGTACGAGTATCTGGACAACGTCGGTCCGGAGGAACAGGCGCGGCTCGAGGCGGTCCGCCGGTACCGGCTGGTCGATCAGCCGGTCGAGGACGCGTACGACCGGATCGCGTTCGTCGCCGGCGCCATCTTCAACACTCCGATCGCGACGGTCTCGCTCGTGGAGCAGGACAGGGTGTGGCTCGCCGCCTGTCAGGGCCTGGCCGGCGTTCGCGAGGTGGGCAAGGAGCCGGGGCTGTGCGCCTCGGTCATCGCCCAGGACGACGTCTACGTGATCAACAACGCGGCGGTCGACCCGCGCACGCTCGAACACCCGCTCGTCCGGGGCGAGCTGGGCCTGCGCTTCTATGCGGCGGCGCCGATCCGCACCCACGACGGCTACCGGCTGGGCACCGTCAACGTGATCGACAACAAGCCCCGCGAGACCACCGCCCGCCAGCTCCAGGCCCTGCAACACCTGGCCTCGATGGTCTCCGACGAGCTCGAGCTGCGCCTCATGGTGATCCGCAGCGCGGCCGCCGAGCAGCGTATGCGGGAAACGGTGAGCTGATTACCGTTCCGGCGATTCGGGTAGTGCGCAGCACATGCGAACCCCCCGCAGAATCGCTGTTGTCGCGCACCAGAAGAAGACGTTGGGCGGCGGCCTGGACGAATTGCGCCGCCGCCTGACCGACGCCGGGATCGACGACCTCGCCTGGTACGAGGTGCCGAAGAGCAAGAAGGCGCCCAAGGCGGTTCTCGCCGCGCTCAAGGACAAGCCGGACAGGCTGCTCGTCTGGGGCGGCGACGGCATGGTGCAGCGGTCGATCGACGTGGTCGCCCGCTCGGGCAAGAAGGTGCCGGTGGGAATCATTCCGGCCGGCACGGGTAACTTGCTGGCCACCAACCTGGGCATCCCGGCCGACCTCGAGGAATCGGTGGAGATCGCCCTGCACGGCGACGACCGGGCGATCGACCTGGGCAAGCTCGACGGCGAATACTTCGGCGTGATGGCCGGCATCGGCTTCGACGGCGCCATGATCAACGACGCCGACCGGAACCTCAAGGACCGGCTGGGCAAGCTCGCGTACGTGTGGGCTGGCCTGCGTCACGTCAACGGCGAACCGGCCACGGCGACCATCAAGATCGACGGCACGAAGTGGTTCCAGGACGAGGCGAGCTGCGTCCTGATCGGCAACGTCAGCAAGATCACCGGCGGCATCAAGGCCTTCGACGACGCCAAGCCGGACGACGGCTGGCTCGACGTCGGCGTGGCCACAGCGCAAGGCGCGATGCAGTGGGCGCGGGCGCTGGGTACGATGGCGGTCGGCCGCAGCGACAGCTCCCCGTTCGTCCGCACCACCCGGGCCCGCCGCATCGACGTGCACCTGGAGTCGAAGATGGAGTACGAGCTGGACGGCGGCGCCCGCACCAAGACCAAGTCGTTCTCGGCCAAGGTCGCGCCGGGCGCGGTGAAGATCTGCGTCCCACGCCAACCGTCCGCCGTGTCCTGACCGGCTCTTGCTGAAAGGCCCCGCTCCTCGCTTCCGGGGAGTGGGGCCTCAGCCCGGTCGACGGTCGGATAAGCGACAGGAGACTTCGTTCCGCTGAGCGCGCTCTACGTCCTTTACGACCGAATATCCCCTGGATTGCGATGCCCGGCCGACCGCACACTGGCGATCACTATCCGGCACCGCTACGTCTCTCCAGGGGGTACGCCATGACGTTCCACCCGAGTTCCGCAGTGAGCGTCGCCATCATGCTGATCGTGGCCGCCGTCGTCGTCGCCGGCTACCACTTGGGGCGCCGTCCGTCTGCCCGAGGCTCCGCCCCGGCCGCCCGGTCCGCGCGCCACAAGACCTGGGTTCCCGCTGCCGGGTTCCTGACCGTCCTCGTCCTCGTCCTCGCCGCCCTGTTCACGGCCGCGTTCAACGCGGCCACCTGAGCCACGAGAAGACTAGAGCGACAACCGGTCGACGATCGCGAACCGCAACAACGACCGGTAGACCCGCGCCGCGTCGCTCAGCGAGCCGAAATGCGACGAGGCGTTGCCGTCCAGATACGTCGTCGCGATCTCCACCTGCTCGATCCGGTGGCCCGCCCGCACCGCGGCCAGCAGCACGTTCATCTCGTACTCGAACCGCTCGCCGGGCACCTCGCACAGCCACTGGAGCATCGAGCCCGGATACCCGCGCAACCCGGTCTGGGTGTCCCGCACCCACCGCCCGGTGGCGGCCCGGAACAGCTCCCGCGTGACGGCGTTGCCCAGCCGGGACCGGGGCGGCATCCTCCGCACCCGTCGCACGCCCAGCACCACGTGGTCGTCGGAAGCCACCCGCGCCGCGACCCGCATGATGTCCTCGGCGCTGTGCTGCCCGTCGCCGTCCGCGCACACGACCGGCTCCCCGGGGTGTTCCGCCGCGATGTGCGCGAAGCCGGTGCGCAGCGCCGCTCCCTTGCCCCGGTTCACCGAGTGCCGCAACAGCGTGCATCCCGGCTCGTCGACCGGCGTCGAGCTGCCGTCGTCGACCAGGACGATCGGGCACGAAGGGTCGGCGGCACGCACGTCGGACACCAGACGGGACAACCCGTCGCCCGGCTGATAAACCGGCACAAGCAGAACCATGACCGGTGCTATACCCCGCGACGCAACATCGCCACCATGCGTCGCTCCCGGCGCAGCAGCACAGCCGGGTCCCGCACGCCGAAGAAGCAGACCCGGGACGCCGCACGCACCCCGTACTCGAAGACGCCACACCTGGGCAGGCCGGCCGCCGGCACATCGACCAGCGCGGCGCCCCGCAGCCCGAGCACCTTGCCGGCCAGGAACCGGGCCCGCGGCAGATGCCAGGCGTGCGTGACCAGCCCGAGCGGGCGCCCCGGACCGAGCCGGAGGCCGTCGAGCAGCCCGTCCGCCGCCACGTGCAGCAGGTTCTCGAGCGTGCTGCGCGACCGGCACTCGATCCGGACGACACCGGGGTCCAGCCCCAGCTCAACCGCGGTCGACCGCATCAGGTCGGCCTCGCGGCAGCCCGGCGGCGGCTCCACTGCGCCCGATCGAGCCTGCTCCCAGCCCCCGGAGAACACGACCCGTTCGACGTACGGATAGGAAACCGCGGCCCGCACCCGGGCCAGACTGCCGGCGGAGAGACCGGAGCCGTCCAGCCCGTTGCCGAGAACCAGCAGCGCGGCCGCTACGCGATCTGCTGCCACCAGCCGTCCACCGCGGGTGGGTTGTCGACGTCGACCCGCTCGCCCGGGCGCGGCACCGCGAGGCGGACGTCACGCGCCTTGGCCTCACGCCAGGTGCGGTCGGCCGGCTCGGGCCAGTCGTGCAGGGCCAGGTTGAACGTCGCCCAGTGGACCGGGATCATCAGCCCACCGCGTACGTCGACGTGGGTGGCCACGCCGTCCTCGGGGAACATGTGGATGTCGGGCCAGTTCTCGCTGTACGCCCCGATCTGCACCAGCGAGACGTCGAACGGGCCGTGCTGCCGGCCGATCTCGGCGAAGCCGGGGAAGTAGCCGGTGTCGCCCGAGTAGAAGACCTTGCGAGTCGGCCCGTTGATGACCCAGCTGGCCCAGAGCGTGCCGTCGCGGCCGAACCCGCGCCCGCTGAAGTGCCGGGCCGCGGTGGCCACGAACTCGAGGCCGGCCACGCGGTGGGTGTCGTTCCAGTCCAGCTCGACGATGCGGGTGGCCGGCACGCCCCAGCGCTCGAGGTGGGCGCCCACGCCCAGCGGCACCAGGAACGGGGCGGCCTGCAGGTCGACGAGGTTCTGGATGGTCTGCATGTCGAGGTGGTCGTAGTGGTCGTGCGAGATCAGCACGGCGTCGAGCGGCGGCAGGTCGCGCAGCGCGACGGGCGGCTCGTGCAGGCGCTTGGGGCCGGAGACCTGCGACGGCGAACAGCGCTCGCTCCACACCGGGTCGAGCAGGACGCGCTTGCCCTCGATCTCGACCAGCGCCGACGAGTGGCCGTACCAGGTGACGTGCAGGCCGTCGGCCGTTGCCCCGGGGTCGGGGGTGACCACCGGGATGGGCAGGCGCGGGTGGCGGCGCTCCCGGTCGCGCAGCGTCTCGGCGAAGATCCTCGGCATCGACGAGGCGGCGAGCATCGTGGCCGGGACCGTGTTGTGGAACTTGCCCTCGGCGAACTGGGGCGAGGCCTGCATGCGGGCCAGCCGCTCACCCTTGGCCCGGGCCCCCATCTGGCGCGGGATGTCCCGCGCGACCCACACCGCCGCCGCGCCCAGGGCCAGCGCGATCAATGATCCCGTACGTCCTCGCTTCGCCATCCGACCAGTCTGACGGGCCGGGCTGGGGTCCCGCCAGCGGATGCCAGGTGTGACACACTGCTCAGCCGTGACTGTCGACACCCTTCAGGCCCAGCAGCAGCTGATCATCCGTCAGCGCCTGCGGCTCATGGTCAACCAATACGAGATCCACGCCGTCACCCCGGACGGCCAGGAGGCCGGCATCCTCGCCTTCGCGCAGCAGAAGCGCATGGCGTTCAAGGAGCAGGTCACCCTCTACACCGACGACACCAAGCAGGTGCCGGTCTTCGGCTTCAAGGCCCGCCAGCGCATCGACCTCGGCGCCACCTACGACGTGACCGACGCCAACGGCGCCCCGATCGGCCTGTTCAAGAAGATCTTCAAGGAGTCGCTGATCCGCTCCACCTGGCGTCTGGAGCAGCCGGGCTTCGGCGAGATGGTCGGCCGCGAGACCAACCAGCTGGTCGCGATCCTGCGCCGCTTCGTCGAGTCGCTGTCGTGGCTGCCCTACCACTTCGACTTCGTGCTGGCCGACCGTCCGGTCTTCTCGGTCGTCAAGAAGTGGGGCCTGCGCGACCGCTACGTGGTCACGATCCACGACCCGCGCGTCGACCGTCGCCTGGTCGCGGCGATGTCCGTCGCGCTGGACGCCCTCCAGGCCCGGTAACCTTCCGGGGATGGACGATCCCCGGGCTCAGCGCCTCTTCGGCGACCGGCTGGTCGCCCCCGGCGACCTCGCCTCCAGCCCGTTCCGCGTCGACCGCGACCGCATCGTCGCGTCGCCGTTCTTCGCCCGGCTCGCCGGCGTCACCCAGGTCATCAGCCCCGGGGGCGCCGGTCTGCTGGTGCACAACCGCATGACCCACAGCCTCAAGGTCGCCCAGGTCGCCCGGGCCATCGCCGAGCGCGTCGACCCCGGCCTGGCCGACAAGCTCGGCGGCTGCGACCCCGACGTCGTCGAGGCGGCGTCCCTGGCCCACGACCTGGGCCACCCGCCGTTCGGCCACCTCGGCGAGCGGGTGCTCGACCGGGTCGCCCGCCAGCGGCTGAAGCTGCGCGACGGCTTCGAGGGCAACGCCCAGTCGTACCGCATAGTCACCAGCACCGAGAGCCGCGGCCAAGCCACGCTCGGGCTCAACCTGACCAACGCCGTGCGCGCCGCCATCCTGAAATACCCGTGGACCCGCCGCGACCCGCAGCGCTTCATGGATCCACCCCCGCGGGGCGCCGCGCCGCCGCCCGACGATCCCGACGGCGGTTCGCTGAAGTTCGGGGCCTACTCGACCGAGTCCGACGACATGCGTGCCGCCCGGGCGCCCTTCGCGGGCCGGGTCGCGGACTGGCAGCAGACCGTCGAGGCCTCGGTCATGGACACGGCCGACGACATCGCGTACGCCATCCACGACCTCGAGGACGTGCACCGGGTCGGCGTGCTCCAGCAGGGCGCCGTCGCCACCGAGCTGATGGCCTGGCAGCGCTGGGGCGCCCGGACGGATCTGACCCGGGCCGGCGGCGCCATCGAGTCACTGCGCCGCCAGCTGCACCGCAAGGACGGCTGGATGGCCGACGACGACGCCTTCGCGGCCGCCGTCGAGCTGGTGCGGGCCGAGCTGGTCGACGGCCTGCTGGCCCGCCCGTTCGACGGTTCGCTCGACGCCGAGTCCCAGGTGGCGGCGTTCTCGGCCACGTGGACCAGGCGGCTCGTCGAATCGGTCGAGACGATCGCCGACCCCGCCGTCCGCTCCGGCCACGTCCAGCTGGCCACGGCCCAGTGGCACGAGGTGCAGATCCTCAAGTTCGTGCAGAACCGGTTCGTGCTGGCCCGCCCCGATCTGGCCCTGCACCAACGCGGTCAGGGACGGTTGGTCGCCTCGCTGGTCGACGCGCTGATGGACTGGCTGGTCGATCCGGACGAGGAGGAGCGCATCCCGAGCCGCCTCCGCGATCTGGTCGAGCTGGCCGAGGCCGAGCTGCCGGCCGGGACGCCCGAACGCATCAACCGGGCGCGCGGCCGGGCCGTCGTCGACTTCGTGGCCGGCTTGACCGACAACCAGGCGGTGGGCCTCATGCAGGCGCTGTCCGGCAAGTCGCGCCAGCTCTGGACGGACGCGTTCGTACTTTAAGAGCGGGATGTCGTAGCGGGGTGGTGGGTACGGACCGTCACTCACGTCGAGGGCCCGGCCGCGCCGAGCAGGGCGCTGCGCGCCCAGAACGCTCGACACGACCGGGCGACCTGAGTGCGTGGTAACGCTCAAAACCACCAAGCCACCTGCCTGTGGACAACACGCTTGCCGTCCGGGAAGCGGCGTAGGGTGATCCCACCCTGAGGGCGGGGGAGGCGGTGGCTGGTTGGCGGCGATCTTGCCGATCTTCCGGCAGAAAAAAGGCCGCCCGGTCGGGCGGCCTTTTTCTCTGAAGTGCTTCAGGCGGTGCGGCGGCGACGGGTGTACCAGATCGACGCGGCGCCCGCGGCGACCAGCAGACCGCCGAGGGAGATGACGGTGCCCATCGGGGCGCCGGTCACCGGGAGGGCGCCGCCGGCGCTGACACCGCCGCCGGGGGGCGACGTGGCCGGGAGCGCGCCGGTCGGGGTGCTGGGCGTGACAGACGGCGTGACCGTGTCGACGCTGGCGGTGGGCGTCGGGCCGTAGCCGGGGTTGCCCCGGGTCGGGGTGTCGGTGTCCGGGGTGTCCGTGTCGTCGACGTCCGGGGTGCCGGCCGGGGTGACCGTGGCCGGGGTGGTCGCGGCCGGCGTTCCGTAGCCGCCCTGCCCGCGGGTCGGCGCCTCGTCGGTGGCGTCCGGCTCTTCGCCGTAACCGGTGGCGGCGACAACCGGGCGTGCGGCCTGGTCGATGGCGGCCTCGGAGGCCAGGGCCGGGGAGACACCCAGCGCGAGAGCGGCGGCGAGGCCGACGGCGGGCAGGCCGACGGCGACGATCCGGCTGATTGAACTCATGAGGAGTTTTCCATTCCTAGTGCGGCGTTCTCGGTCCGCAGGGGAGCTTAGCGGCAAATGCCCGATTTACCCATTATGAACCCTCGGCGGGTCATCATCCCGAAAGACCACCGAAACGGTGACTCCGCCACAGATGGGACAAAGCGAACATTTTCCCCTCGAACTTGGGGTCGGCGGCGAACAAACCTCCGCTGTACGGGGCCTGGAGCTGCACACTCGCGCCCGAGTCGAGATAGACCGACACCACCGTCCGGCCGCCCCGCCGCTCCGCCCGCAGATCGACGACCTCGTTCCAGGTCGCGATCCCGCCGTTGAAGACCGAGACCGTACGGATCCCCCGCGCGCTGATCTGCGTGCCGGTGAACCGCCCCATGAACACCCCGATCAGGCCCCCGGCTGCCGTCGGCCCGGCCAGCGCGGCGACCCACACGAGGCCGGGCGAGGTCAGCACCGCGGTGACGATCAACACCCCGATCGCCGCCAGGGAGCCGAGGTAGAGACCCCGTCCGAGGGCTTGTTGCCAGGTGGGGCGGAAGGTGGCCGCCGCTGCATCTTCCATGCCCGGGTTCAACGGAGACGCGGACCACTCCGCCCGCACTTTGAGTGCGACGTACTTTTGTTGTATGGCACAGAACGAGACCACCCTGCCCACCACCGAGGAGGAGTGGCGCGTGCGCCTCTCCCCCGACGAGTTCCGCGTCCTGCGCCAGGCCGGCACCGAGGCGCCCTGGTCCGGGGAGTACGTCGACACCAAGGCCGAGGGCATGTACGAGTGCCGCGCGTGCGGCGCCGCCCTCTATCCGAGCGACTACAAGTTCGACTCGCACTGCGGCTGGCCGTCGTTCGACGACGCCATCCCGGGCGCAGTCAAGGAGATCAACGATTTCTCCCACGGCATGGCCCGCACCGAGATCCGCTGCGCCCGCTGCGACTCCCACCTGGGCCACGTGTTCCGCGGCGAGCACATGACGGCGAAGAACACCCGCCACTGCGTCAACAGCCTCTCGATCAAGCTGGACCCGAAGACCGCCTGACGCCCGACCGCCACCGGCACCCCCAGAACGGTGCCGGTGCGCACCCCGAGCGCAGCCCGACCGCCACCGCCACCGGCACCGGCACCGGCACCCGAGCGCAGCGCCGGTGAGCACTCACAGCGCCCGTGCCGGTGCGCACCTCGAGCGCCGTGCCGTCCCGAGCAGAGACAGCCCGCCCGCGGCCTCGTGCGGATGCCGGTGCGCGGTTCCCAGTACGAGCGGCCACCGACAGGCTTAGCGTCGGTTCCATGGACTACCAGATTTCGGTCAAGTGCGAACAGCTCGCCGAGTGGTACGTGCGCGTCAAGGCCATCGCCGACGCCCATCACGGCCACGCCACCGGCGACCACCTGAAGGCCATCGCCGACGAGATCCACGACATGGTCCCCACAGAATGGTGGGCAAGCCAGCCACAGCCCCTGGACAACCGCGTCCGCAGTTGACCTTCAGAGCGCAACCACTCACGCACGTCGCCGTGGCGGGGTGAGCGCCTTGGGCGCGCCAGCGCCCTGCTCGCCGCGCCGCGGCCCTCGACGTGAGTGACGGTCTGTACCCACCACCCCGCTACGACAGCCCGCTCTTGATCTAAAAAAGCTCGCCCTCGACGTGAGTGACGGTCCGTACCCACCACCCCGCTCTTGATCTAGAAGAGCCCCCGACGTGACCGACGGTTGCCTTGAAGTTGGCCTATGGTCAATCGCATGCCCAAAGCCGCCGCGGAAATCCACTCGATTGCCGGCCACGAGGTACGCCTGACCAGTCCCGACAAGGTCATGTTCCCGCAGCGGAACTACACCAAGCGGGATGTTTTCGACTACTACCTCGCCGTCGGCGACGGGATCATGCGCGCGCTCCGCAACCGCCCGACGACGCTGCAACGCTTCCCCGACGGCATCGAGGGCGAGGCGTTCTTCCAGAAGCGGATCCCCCAGCGCGGCGTGCCCGAGTGGATCCAGACGGCCCAGATCAAGTTCCCCAGCATGCGTACGGCCGTCGAGCTGTGCCCGGCCGACCTGGCTCACGTGGCCTGGGCGGCCCAGATGGGCACCGTCGTCTTCCACCCGTGGCCGGTCCGCGGCGACGCCCCCGACAACCCCGACGAGCTGCGCATCGACCTCGACCCCCAGCCCGGCAACTCGTTCGCCGACGTGGTGGCTACGGCCGGCGTGCTGCACGAGGTGCTCGACGACCTGGGCTGGGCCGGCTTCCCGAAGACCTCCGGGGGCCGCGGCGTGCACGTCTACGTCCGCATCGCGCCCAACTGGTCGTTCGTCGACGTCCGCCGGGCCGCGATCGCCCTGGCCCGCGAGGCCGAACGCCGCCGCCCCGACCTGATCACCACCGCCTGGTGGAAGGAGGAGCGCGGCGAACGGGTGTTCCTCGACTTCAACCAGATGGCCCGCGACCGCACGATCACCTGCGCCTACTCGCTGCGAGCCAACGCCCGGGCCACCGCCTCGGCCCCCGTGACCTGGGCCGAGCTGCCCGACGTGGAACCGGACGACTTCGACCTGCGCACGCTCCCGAAGCGCTTCGCCGAGATCGGTGACCCGCACGCCACCATCGACGACGTGGCCCACGACCTGACTCCCCTGCTCGAGTGGGTCGAGCGCGACGAGAAGAACGGCCAGGGCGACATGCCCTATCCCCCCGACCATCCCAAGATGCCGGGCGAGCCCCCACGCGTGCAGCCCAGCCGAAAGAACGCCGCCAACTGGGAGGCGTAGGTTCTGTTTCGTGGTTGGACCGCGCCGCAGCCCTGCCTCAACTACGTAACAGAACCTAAAGCACCAGCTTCATGCCCTCGTGGGAGGCGACGAAGCCGAGGCGCTCGTAGAAGCGATGGGCGTCGTCGCGGCGCTTGTCGGTCGTGAGCTGGGCGATGCGGCAGCCCCGTTCGCGGGCTCGGTTCAGGGCGTACGCCATGAAGTCGCTGCCCAGGCCGGAGCCCCGCCGATCGACCCGGACGCGGACGGCCTCGATGGTCATCCGCCGGGCGCCGAGGCGGCTCAACCCCGGCGTGAACGTCAGCTGGCAGGTGGCGACGACCTCGCCGCCGTCGTCCGCGACGACCAGCTCGTTGTTGGGGTCGGCGTCGATCTCTTCGAAGGCGGCCCAGATCGCCGCGTCGACGTCCTCGGCCACCGGCGCATCGCCGAATCCGCGCTCACGACTGATGTCGTCGTCGGCCAGCAACTGAAGTACGGCGGGCACATCCGAGCGGGTGGCAGTGCGAAACTCCATCATGGCAGTCTCACATTTCTGTCCGAGGAGCCCTACGCGGGGTGCTCTCGCTCGGGCACCATGTCGCCATGAAGGTGCTGCTCAAACCGTTCCTGCCGGTCTACCGCGGGATCGTGTGGCTGGCCAACTCGCCGGGCACGCTGATCCTGGCGTACGCGATGCTGATCGTCGTCTGCGGCGTGCTCTATCACTTCTTCGAGAAGGAGGAGTCGATCGGCGACGCGATCTGGTGGGCCATCGTCACCGCGTCGACCGTCGGTTACGGCGACATCTCACCCGAGACGGGGCAGGGCCGTGTGCTGGCCGGGCTGCTGATCTCGATCATGGTGCTGGTGGTGATTCCGCTGATCACGGCGCACTTCGCCAGCAAGCTGATCGTCGACTCGGACGCCTTTCACCACGAGGAGCAGGAAGAGCTGAAGGCCAACCTGCGCCGCGTACGGGCGTTGCTCGAAGCCCTGGCCGAGCGCGAGGGCATCACTTTGCCGGACAGCGCAGCCCCTCCTGCGGCACCTTCAGATCGATGAGGTAGCCGTCGACCGCCTTCACGATGCACGGCGTGCTCGGGTAGGCCGTGTGACCCTCGCCCTCCCACGTCAGCACCTGCCCGACGCCCAGCATCGAGGCCAGGTCGGCCGTGTTCTCGTACGGCGTGGCCGGGTCACCCGTCGTGCCGACCACCACGATCGGCGGGGCGCCGGTGGCCGCGCCGGCCGGGTAGGGATCGCGCTTGCCCGGCCAGACCGCGCAGGACAGCATGCCGGTGGCCAGCGCCGCCCCGAACATCGGGTATTTCTGCCGCCACTCGCCCTGGAGCCGGCGCACCTCGTCGATGGTGGGCGCGTCGTCGGTGTCGGCGCAGTTGACCGCCATGTTGGCGTCGAACAGGTTGCTGTAGGTGCCGTCGGGCTTGCGCTCGGCGTACTGGTCGGCCAGCGTGAACACGCCCTTGGCGTTGCCCTGTTTCAGCTCGGCGATCGCGTCGGCCAGCTTGGCCCAGCCCGACTCGGTGTAGAGCGACGAGATCACCGCGTAGAAGACCCAGCCCGAGGTGGCCTTGCGACCGTCGGCGCCCGCGACCGGCTTGGTGGTCGCGGTGGCCAGCGCCTCGGTCACCGCCTTGCGCGCGCCGGCTGCGATCGGGCACTTGTCGGGGGTGGCCTTGCACCAGTTGGTGAAGTTGGTGAACGCCCGCTCGAAGCCCTTGGCCTGGGTCTCGGAGCCCTCGACGAAGTTCTGCTTGGGGTCGACCGCGCCGTCGAGCACCATCGCGCGGATGTTCTTCGGGAAGAGCTGGGCGTAGGTGGCGCCGAGCAGCGTGCCGTAGGAGTAGCCCAGGTAGCTCAGCTTCTCGTCGCCGACGGCCTGGCGCAGCGAATCCATGTCGCGGGCGGCCTGCTCGGTGGAGAAGAACGGCAGCTGGTCGCCGTACTTGGCGCCGCACTCGCTCGCGATCCGCTTGTTCAGCGTGACCAGCTTGTCGAACTCGGCCAGGCTCCGCGGGTCGGGCGGAGCGCCGAAGCTCGCGTCCTGGTCGGCCGGGGAGATGCACTTGACCGGGTCGGAGCGGCCGACACCGCGCGGATCGAACCCGATGATGTCGAACCTGTTGGTGATCTCGGTGGGCAGGCCGCCGAACGCCTCGCCGAAGGACAGGATGGCCGCCAGCTCGACACCGGAGCCGCCCGGGCCGCCCGGGTTGAGCAGCAGCGAGCCGATGCGGCCGGACTGCTTCGACGACCGGATGCGGATCATCGCGATCGAGTAGGTCTCGCCGTTGTTCTGGTCGTTCCAGTCGCGCGGCACGCTGACCTTGGCGCAGTCGTAGGTCATGCCGGGGGCGGTCTGGCCGACCAGGTCTTTCGGCACGTCGGGGCACGGCTGCCAGTCGGCCGTGCCGTTCGTGGCGGGAGCGCCCGAGGAGGTGACCGGACCGGCCTCGCTGGACCCGTTCGGCGCGAAGGTGGGCACAGTGCACCCGGCGGCGACGGTCAGGACCGCGGCCAGGACGGCGATCACCGAGCGGGGACGACGCTGCACGTTGCTGACCTTTCGACGGCTGGGTTGCTGAGGGAAAGGCTAGCCGGTCGGTCTGACAAGACTCTGTCAGCGGCTCGTGAGCACCTCGGCCAGGTCGAACTGCACCGGACGTTCCAGCTGCTCGTAGGTGCAGCTGCGCGGGTCACGGTCGGGACGCCACCGTTCGAACTGGGCGGTGTGCCGGAACCGGACACCCTCCATGTAGTCGTAGCGCACCTCGACCACCCGCTCGGGTCGCAGCGGCGTGAAGGACAGGTCTTTGCCGTTGTTCCAGCGGCTGACCTCGTTCTTGCGCGGCGTCCGCTCGCCCTGCAGGTGGGACGCCCAGTCCCACGGGTGCCCCTCGAAGCCGGTGACCAGCGGCTGCAACTCCTGGAAGAGCTCTTCGCGTACGGCGATGGGGAACGCCCCGATGACGCCGACCGACGCCAGCACGCCCCGCTCGTCGTAGAGCCCGAGCAGCAGTGAGCCGATCCGGTTGTCGGCCGACTTGTGCACCCGGTAGCCGGCGACCACGCAGTCGGCCGTCCGCTTGTGCTTGATCTTGCTCATGACCCGCTTGTCCGGCTGGTACAGCAGGTCTCGCGGCTTGGCGATCAGCCCGTCGAGCCCGGCCCCCTCGAACTCGGCGAACCAGCGAGTGGCGGTCTCGAGGTCGTCGGTGGCCGGAGTGATGTACACCGGGGGCTTCGCGTCCTTCAGCACCTCGAGCAGGCGGGCCCGGCGCTCGCCGAACGGCGCCTCGGTCAGGTCTTCGTCGCCGATCGCGAGCAGGTCGAACGCCACGAAGCCGGCCGGGGTCTGCTCGCTGAGCAGCTTGACCCGGCTCGCCGCGGGGTGGATGCGCTGCTGAAGCGCCTCGAAGTCGAGCGTGTTGCGCGCGGTGTCGGCCACGATGACCTCGCCGTCGATCACCGCCCGGGGCGGGAAGTTGGCCCGCACGGCCTCGACGACCTCGGGGAAGTAGCGGGTCATCGGCTTCTCGTTGCGACTGCCGATCTCGACCTCGTCGCCGTCCTTGAAGATGATCGACCGGAATCCGTCCCACTTGGGCTCGTAGATCTGGCCGGGCGGGATCGCGGCGACGGGCTTGGCCAGCATCGGCTTGACCGGCGGGTTGATCGGCAGCTCCATGCCGCCAGTCTGCCGCGTTCTGTCTTCTCCGGGTGCCCCCAAGGATGATCGGTGTGGCGACACTTCTGGAAACGGTGTAATCATGTAATTAGCCTTAGGAGGTAAGCAATGCGATTCCGCACCGCACCACCCGGACGCGTCGAGCCACCGAACGCCGAGGACGCTCCGGCCTGGGTCACCGGCTCGATCCCGGACGGTTGGTTCACCGAGCGACCCGAGATCGTCATCGACCGCGACGAGATCATCATCTGGGGCCGCGTGGCCGCGCCCGAGCTCGGCGCCGACGCCACCGACGCCGACCGGGCCGCCGCCCACGCCGGCCGCATCAACCAGTTCCGCGAGGACACCCGCGAGGCCCGCATGCGTGTGGCGCGGCAGATCGAGCACCGCTACCAGCGCAAGGTGGCGTGGGGCGTCCGCTGCGGCGACACCAACGAACTGTTCACCCATCTCGCCGCCCCGGTCATGACGCGCCTGCGCCAGCCCGAGCGGCAGATCCTCGACACGCTGGTCGACGCGGGCGTGGCCCGGTCCCGGTCCGAGGCGCTGGCCTGGTGCGTCAAGCTGGTCGGCCAGCACACCGACCAGTGGCTGGCCGACCTGCGCCAGGCCATGACCAAGGTCGACGAACTCCGGAAGCAGGGGCCGGACGCCACCTAGCTAGTGTTACGGGGTGCTACGTCAGGTCACTGCGATCCGGTACGTCACCCCGTTGCGTGAGGGCGGTTCGCTGCCCGGCGTGGTCGAGGCCGACGACCTCGGCACGTACGTGGTGAAATTCCGCGGCGCCGGGCAGGGCCCCCGCGCGCTGGTGGCCGAGGTGATCTCCGGCGAGCTGGCCCGCCGCCTCGGGCTGCCGGTGCCCGAGCTCACCGTCGTCCACCTCGACCCGATCGTCGCCCGGGCCGAGCCCGACGAGGAGGTCCAAGAGCTGATCAAGGCGAGCGCCGGCACCAACCTGGGCATGGACTTCCTGCCCGGCGCGCTCGGCTACGACCCGCTGGTGCACCCGGTCGAGGGCGGCCTGGCCTCCCGGGTGGTCGCCTTCGATGCCTTCGTCGAGAACGTCGACCGCAGCTGGCGAAACCCGAACCTGCTGATCTGGCACGGCGACCTGTGGCTGATCGACCACGGCGCGACGCTCTACTTCCATCACAACTGGCCGCGGGCCTCCGCTGTCGTGCACCGTCCGTACAAGTGGGACGACCACGTTCTGAAGCCGTACGCGACCGAGCTCGCCACCGAGGGCCCGGCCCTCGCCGCCCGCCTGACCCCTGAGCTGCTGGCCGAGGTGATCGCCCTCGTGCCCGAGGAGTGGCTGGAGGAGGGCGACCGCGAGGCGTACCTGCAGCATCTCTCCGCCCGCGCCGAGCAGCCGGAGGCGTGGCTGCCGTGAGAGTCCCCTACGAGTACGCGATCATCCAGGCCGTGCCCCGGATCGAGCGGGGCGAGCTGATCAACGTCGGCGTCGTCCTCTACAGCCAGCGTCTCGACTTCCTGGCCGCCCGCACCGACCTGCGCGACGACCGCCTGCTGGCCGTCGACCCCGGGGCCGACGTCGCCGCCATCCGCGCCGCGTTGTCCTCGTGGGACGCCACCTGCACGGGCGCCGGGGCCGCGGCCGGCATCAGCCAGGGTGAGCGCTTCCGCTGGCTGGTCGCCCCGCGCAGCACCATTCTGCGGGCCGGCCCGGTCCACATGGGCCTGGCCGCCGACCCGTCCGAAGAACTCGACCGCCTGGTGAAGCTGCTGGTCAGCTAGGCGTCCGGACGGCCGGAACGCTGGTTTCGGCCGGCGCCGGAGAGGCCGTGTCGTGGGCGATCAGGTACGGCGGCCGCTGCTGTGAAGCCATGTAGATGCGGCCCACGTACTCCCCCAGCAGGCCGAGGCAGATCAGCTGGATGCCGCCGAGCAGCAGCACGGCGATGTAGAGCGACGTCCACCCCGGCACCACCCCGCCGCTTCCCCAGGCGACCAGCGCCGTCACGATCAGGGCCACGCAGAGCAGGAAGCTGAACAGCCCGAGCCAGGTCGCGAGGCGCAGCGGAGCCGCGGAGAACCCGGTCACGCTGTCGAACGTCAGCCGGACCATGCGGGACAGCGGATATTTCGTACGCCCGGCGACCCTTTCCTGCCGGGCATACCTCACCTCACCGCTCGAGAAGCCCAGCGACGGCACCACGAGGCGATAGACGGGCCGCGGTTCCTGCAGCGAGTTCAGCACGGTCACGACAGCCCGGCTCATCAGGCGGAAGTCCCCCGCCTGGTCGCTGAGCGACGACCCGACGAGCCGCCGCATCGTCCAGTAGTAGAGGCCGGCCGAGTTCCGCTTGAACGCGGAGTCGGTGCTGCGGTCGCTGCGCACCCCGTAGACCACGTCGACCTGGTCGCGCCGGGCCAGCGCCAGCATCTCGCCGATCACCTCGGGCGGGTCCTGCAGGTCGGCGTCGATGCTGACCACGTACTCGCCCCGGACCGCCTGGAACCCGGCCCGCAGCGCCGTCTGGTGGCCCACGTTGCGGCGCAGCGACACGACCCGCAGCTGGGGCCAGTCGGCTCGCAGTTGCAGCAGCCGGGAGACCGTGGCGTCGGTGCTGCCGTCGTCGACCGCCACCACTTCGTACTCGGCGCCGAGCCCGTCCAGAGCGGGCCGCAACCGGGCCACGAACTGGTCGACCGCTTCGCGCTCGTTGTACATCGGTGTGACCACCGAAAGCAGCATGCCGACCTCTTCCTGAGCAGCAGCCCTGACCGTCGAGCCCCGATCTACACCTCGATCATGAATGCATTTCGGCTCCGGCGTCGGGGGCTGCTCAAAGAACGGGAACCAACTCCTCGACCAGGTATCGCAGCCCGCCTTCGGAAGTCTGCCAGCCCGACGACGACGTGACGACCCACCGCTCGTCCAGCGCCGGCGCCCGGGTGTCACCCTCGACGTCCAGGTCGATCCGGGTCCGCAGGATGTGTTCGGCCACCGGCAGGAAGGCGTGATAGATCGCCTCGCCGCCGATCACCCACACCTCGCCGCTCAGGTCGACCTCGGCGACGGAACGGGCCACCTCGGCCCCCGGCGCCGACCAGGCCGGGTCGCGGGTGAGCACCACGTTGCGGCGGCCCGGCAGCGGGCGGAAGCGCGCCGGCAGCGAATCCCAGGTGACCCGGCCCATGACGACGGTGGCGCCGCTCGTACGCTGCCGGAACATCTTCTGATCCGCCGGCAGCCGCCACGGGATCTCGCCCTTGGCGCCGACCACGCGGTCGTGGGCCTCGGCCCAGATCAGGTGGACCGTCATACGGCGACGGGGGCGCGCAGCGCCGGGTGGTGCTGGTAGCCGACCACGGTGAAGTCTTCGTACTTGTAGTCGAAGAGCGACGCCGCCGGCGCGATCTCGAGCCGCGGGAACTCGTACGCCGCGCGGGACAGCTGCTCGTTCACCTGCTCGACGTGGTTGTTGTAGATGTGGCAGTCGCCACCGACCCAGATGAAGTCGCCCGGGAGCAGGCCGGCCTGGTCGGCCACCATGCGGGTGAGCAGCGCGTAGCTGGCGATGTTGAACGGCACGCCCAGGAACAGGTCGGCGCTGCGCTGGTAGAGCTGGCACGAGAGCCGGCCGTCGGCCACATAGAACTGGAACATCGCGTGGCACGGCGCGAGCGCCATCTCGGGCAGGTCGGAGACGTTCCAGGCCGAGACGATCATGCGGCGTGAATCGGGGTCGCGGCGCAGCGTCTCGAGGATCCCGCTGATCTGGTCGACGTGGCCGCCGTCGGGCGTGGGCCACGAACGCCACTGCACGCCGTAGACCGGGCCGAGCTCGCCGGTCGGTGAGGCCCACTCGTCCCAGATCGTGACGCCCTGGTCGCGCAGCCAGCCGACGTTGCTCTCGCCGCGCAGGAACCAGAGCAGTTCGACGGCGAGGGACTTGAAGTGCACCCGCTTCGTCGTGATCAGCGGGAAGCCGGCCGACAGGTCGTACCGCAGCCGCTCGCCGAACAGGCTGACCGTGCCGGTGCCGGTGCGGTCGCTCTTGGGGGTGCCGGTGTTCAGGACCCGGCGCAGCAGGTCCTCGTATTGGGTGTCGACGGCCATGGCCAAGAACCTACCGCCGCGCGGCCCGGCCCCGCACAACGGCGGGCCGGGACGCACAGCGTTGCCCGGTATGCGGCCGGCAACCGGGCTCCGCCGCCGCCACCCCCAGGTGGCGGGGTGGCGACGACCGACCGGCACAGCCTGTCAGCTCGCCCAGGACTCCGACATCTGGGGGATCTGCTGATTGAGGGCCTGCAGATCAGCCTGCTGCCCGTTCGGGGCGGCGCCGGCGCCGTGGCCGGCGACGAAACCCAGTTCGACGCCGATCTGCTGCCAGCGCTCGTAGAGCACCTGATCCTGCAGCAGGGCCCGGACGTCGTGGTGCGACGAGCGCAGTTCCTCGAGCGCCGCCTCATAACGCGCGACCCGCGTATGCAGGTCCAAAGTCTCGTACGTGGTCATGCAGCCAGATTAGCGAAAGATGAGTAGTTTTATTCGCTTTTCAGCTTCGCTGCGATGCGGATGATCCGCTGGGCCAAATGGTCCAGAGCGGCCAGCTCGGCGTCTCCGAGCGGATTGTCGTTGTTGCCTCCGGTCACGTGGGAGACGCCGTACGGGTTGCCGTCCACGAACTTCAACGCGTCGGTGTAGCCGGGGGGAACGAGAATGCCGCCGAAGTGGTAGATCGTGTTGTAGAGGGCGAGCAGCGTCGACTCCTGGCCGCCGTGCTGCGTCTGGGTCGCGGTGAAGCCCGCGTACGCCTTGTCGGCCAGCTGGCCCTGCATCCACTGCGGGCCGAGCGTGTCCAGGAACTGCTTGAGCTGGCTGGCCACATTGCCGTAGCGGGTGGGCGAGCCGAACAGCACGGCGTCGGCCCAGACCACGTCGTCGGCGGTCGCCTTGGGTTCGTCCTTGGTCCGGTCGAAGTGCTGGCTCCAGGCCGCGTTGGAGGCGATCGCCTCCGGCGGGGCGAGCTCGGCCACCTGACGCAGCCGCACGTCAGCCCCGGCCTTCTGCGCGGTCTCGGTCAGGCGCTCGGCCATCTTGTGCAACGTCCCGGTGGACGAGTAATAGATGATCGACAGTTTCACGTCGGCCACGATGGGCCCCTCTCTGGAGATCTCCTGCCCAGTCAAGCAAGGTCCCCAGGAGGGTCGCGTCGAAACGCTAAACCCGGAGCTCGCAGCCGTGAGGGCCGACACCGTCCGCGCTCTCGTCGTCGAACCAGACGCCGTCGGTGCCCAGGTAGCGGAACCGGTAGTGGCCCGGCGGAACGGTGATGCTGATGGTGCGGGTGCCATCGCGGCGCGGCTTGAGCTCGTGCCGGCCCGGCTCCCAGTCGTTGAACGTGCCGACCACGCTGACCGGGCCGGACGGCTGACTGACGGGCAGGCAGAAGGTCACGCGCGTCTTGTTGCCGAAGAGTCGGCTCTTCTTGATCATCACGACCTCCACAGCTCGGACTTCCATCTCTACAACGGCTGCCCGCGATACGGGTGACGCCGCGCCGCATACTCTTTCGGCATGCAACCGGACCCTCATGACGAACTGCGCTCGGCGACGTTTCGGGATCTCGACACGACCACGCTCTACGGCCTTCTGAAGCTGCGGTCGGACGTCTTCGTCGTCGAGCAGGAATGCGTCTACGCCGATCTCGACGGTCGCGACGACGAGCCCGGCACCCGGCACCTGTGGTTCACCCGCGACGGCGAGATGCGGGCCTACGTACGCGTTCTGGACGACGGCGACGCGCAGCGCATCGGCCGCGTGGTCACCGCGAAGTCGGCCCGGGGCGCCGGGCTGGCCGGCCGCCTGATCGAGGAGGCGCTGACCGTCATCGGCAACCGCACGAGCGTCCTGGACGCCCAGTCGTACCTCGTGCAGTTCTACTCCCGCTACGGCTTCGAACCGACCGGCCCGGAATTCATCGAGGACGGCATCCCGCACACCCCGATGCGCCGCTTGCCCCGTCAGCCGGCGCCGGCGAGCCCGACCTGCTGATCGCGATCGGTTCGGGAGCGGCGGGCCGGCGCGTTCGACGCCGGCCCGGCATGCCGTGTCAGGCGGGTGGCGGGGCCGGTAGGGCCTCGGTCAGTTGGTTGGCCAGCAGGCCTATCTGCCAGTTGCGGGCGCCGAAGCCGCGCAGGGTGTCGCCCACCGTCTGGGCGGTGACCTCGTCGGGCGGGGACCAGGCCAGGCGGCGGACGAAATCGGGGCTGATCAGGTTCTCCGGGGGCAGGTTGTTGGCCTCGGCGGTGGCCACGACCACGGCACGGCAGCGGGTCAGGCGGGCGGCGGCCACCGGGTCGCGTTCAGCCCAGCGGTGCGGCGGGGGCGGGCCCTCGACCGGCTGGTTGATCGGCAGCGCGTCGTCGGGCAGGGCCCGGGCCTCGTCGAGAGCGTCCAGCCACACGCGGGCCAGCCGGCGCACCGAGCGGCCGCCGAACCCGGCGATGGCCAGCAGGCTGCGCTCGTCCTTCGGGTCGGCCTCGGCGGCGGCGACGATGGCGGCGTCGGGCAGCACCCGGCCCGGGGCGGAATCGCGGCGGGCGGCCACGCCGTCGCGGGCGTACCAGAGCGCCCGGACGCGGGACTGCGCTCTCGCACCGCGTACGCGGTGTATTCCGGAAGTTCGCCGCCAGGGGTCGGGGCGTGTCTTGGGCGGGCGGTCGGCGCTCGCCACCAGGGCCGCGAACTCTTCGGCAGCCCAGGCGCTCTTGCCCTGGCGGTCGAGCTCGGCCGCCAGGTGGTCGCGCAGCTCGGTGAGCATCTCGACGTCGAGCGCGGCGTAGGTGAGCCACGACTCGGGCAACGGGCGGGTCGACCAGTCGGCCGCGGAGTGGTGCTTCTCGAGCGAGTAGCCGAGCAGCTGCTCGGTGAGGGCGGCCAGGCCGACCCGCTCGAACCCGGCCAGGCGCGCGGCCAGCTCGGTGTCGAACAGGCGTCGGGGCCTCAGGCCCAGCTCGGCGAGGCAGGCCAGATCCTGGCTGGCGGCGTGCAGCACCCATTCGCTCTCGGCCAGGGCGGCGTCGAGGGTGCGCAGGTCGTCCAGGGGAAGCGGGTCGATCAGCGCGGTGCCGGCGCCGGCGCGGCGCAGCTGCACGAGGTAGGCACGCTGGGTGTAGCGGTAGCCGGAGGCTCGTTCGGCGTCGACCGCGACCGGTCCGGAACCGGCGGCCATGCGGGCCACGACGTCGGCGAGCTCCTCGGCGGATTCCACCGGGCGTGGGGTGCCCTCACGGGGCGCGGTGAGCGGGACAGGTTCGGGACCGCCAGCCGTCGGGTCGGGCGAGTCGGCGTGCGGTCGTCCGTCCCTTTCGGGCTCCGGCGTGTCCCGACGGCGCAGGGGTGCTTCGTCGGTCACTCCGATACCGTACGGGGACACCTCCCCGGCTGCTTGCAGCCGGGTCCCGGCGCGCCGTTTCTCGATCGACATCCGACTGATCCGAGCGGCGGTTTTCTCCGTACTACTCCGCGCAGCGCCGATACCCGGGAGGCCGCGCCGGATGACCATGACCTACGAGCCGTTCACACCCGCCGGCTCCGACGAGCAGCGCCGATACGACGGTCGGCGCCGCGCGGAGCAGCCGCCGGAGGCCCCGGAACGGGGTCAGTGGGGTGAACCGGCGCGGGATCAGCGCTGGTCCGAGCCGGTTCCGGCCGACCCGTGGGCCGAGTCGGCAGCCCAGCCGGGCTGGAGCGAGCCGGCACCGCAGCAGGCGTGGGAACCGGCCCCGCAACAACGAGCACCCCAGCAACGAGCACCCCAGCCCGAGCCGCGCGTGCAGCAGTGGGGCGGCGACCAGCACTGGGAACCGGCCGCGCCGCTTCCCCGGCAGCGGCACACCGGCGAGCAGCCGGCCTGGCACACCGGCCTGACCCCGGCCGTCCAGGCTCCGGCGTACGAACCCGAACCTGCCCCGCCGCGGGCCGGCGGCGCCACCCGGCTCAAGCCGGCCATCATCGGCGTGGTGACCCTGCTTCTGCTGGTGGCGGGCTGGCAGGCGTACCGGATCGAGGGAATGAGCCGCCACAACCAGGACCTGGCGGCTGTGCTCTCGGCCGAGCAGGGCCGCACCGACCAGCTCGAGAAAAAGCTCGCCGGCGTCTTCGACCCCGAGGCGGTCTCGTCCGGCGTGCTGCCCAGCGTCTTCCGGGTCCGGGCGGGCGGCTTCACCGGCACCGCGTTCTCGGTGGGCAAGAAGGCCACCGGCAACCAGGCCAACCTGATCACGAACTACCACGTCGTCGCCGAGACCTGGACCGACGGCGGCCGCAAGGTGTCGCTGGAGCGCGGGAGCACCCGGATCAGCGCCACCATCGTCAAGGTCGACAAGGGCAAGGACCTGGCACTGCTGCGGGCCAACCAGAAGATCGCCGGCCTCAGCACCTCGACCAATCAGGTCAAGCCGGGCCAGCAGGTCGTGGTCGTGGGCGCCCCGCTCGGCCTGGACGACTCGGTCACCACCGGCGTGATCAGCGCCTACCGCCCGAACGACGCCGACGGCCCGACCGTCCAGTTCGACGCCCCGATCAACCCCGGCAACTCGGGCGGCCCCGTGGTCAACGCGAACGAGCAGGTCGTCGGCGTGGCCACGGCCAAGGCGAAGGACGCGGAGGGCATCGGCCTGGCCATCCCGATCAAGACAGCCTGCGACACCCTTCAGGTGTGCTAGGGCAACCAAGCTCGGATTTCGCCCGGCGATGACTTGGGCGCCGAGCGAGCAGCGAGGCCATGTGTCAGCCCACGCGCTGGGTGCGGTCGCCCAGGGCGGCCACGCCCGGCGGCGGCAGCCCGGCCGTCGAGGCGAGCATCGCGCACCAGCCCTGCAGGTGGGCGCCGAAGTCGTCGCCGGTGGGAGTCCATGACGCCCGCACCTCGAGGTCGGCCGTCGGTGCGGGGCCGGCCAGCTCGCCGAAGCGGGTGGAGGTCGTCTGCGTGATCGTGCCGCCGATGGCCGTGTAGGCCGCGGCGTGCTGCTCGAGCGCGTCGGTCAGCCACGTCCAGGCCACCGCCGACAGCATCGGGTCGCCCGCCAGATCGTCCTCGAGCTCGGCCGTGACCAGCGTGACCAGCCGGATGTTGCCCTGCCAGGCCTCGTGCCCGGCCGGGTCGTGCAGCAGGATCAGCCGGCCGCCGGCCACCTCGTCGCCCGCGCGCAGCACGGTGGCGCTGATCGCGAACGCGTAGGGCGCGAGCTTCTGCGGGGCGGCGATCTCTTCGAGCAAAATCTCGGGCCGTGGCGCCGCGGCCCGCAGAGCGTCGACCGCGCGGGCGAACGCCGGAGGAACAGCGGAGGGGGACGCCATGGGGGAAGACTATGCCGCCGCACGTGTCCGTAGCCGATCGGCGCGCCGAGCGTGTCGTGGCACGATGTCGCAGTGACTTCCGTTGTGACTGATTCGCCTTTTGTCCGGGCCTGCCGCGGCCTCGACGTGCCGCACACCCCGGTCTGGTTCATGCGGCAGGCGGGCCGGTCGCTGCCCGAGTACCGCAAGATCCGCGAGGGCATCGGGATGCTCGACTCGTGCCGGCGACCCGACCTGGTCACCGAGATCACGCTGCAGCCGGTGCGGCGCCACAACGTCGACGCGGCCATCCTGTTCAGCGACATCGTGGTGCCGATCGCCGCGGCCGGCATCGATCTCGACATCGTGGCCGGCACCGGCCCGGTGGTGGCTTCACCGATTCGGACGGCGGATGACCTTCGTCGTCTCCAGCCGATCACCTCGGACGACGTCGGCTTCGTGACCGAGGCGGTACGCCTGCTGGTCGGCGAGCTGGGCGCGACCCCGCTGATCGGGTTCGCCGGGGCGCCGTTCACGCTGGCCAGCTATCTCATCGAGGGCGGTCCGTCGCGCACCTACCTCAAGACCAAGGCCATGATGTACGCGGCTCCGGAGCTCTGGAACGCGCTGCTCTCCCGTCTGGCCGACATCACGCTGGCCTTCCTGCGGACGCAGATCGACGCCGGGGTCAGCGCCGTCCAGCTGTTCGACTCGTGGGCAGGCGCCCTGAGCGAGGCCGACTACCGCGAGCACGTGCTGCCACACTCCGCTCGGGTGCTGCAGGGGCTCGCCGACGCCGGCGTGCCGCGCATCCACTTCGGAGTCGGCACGGCCGTCCTGCTGCGGGCGATGGGTGAGGCCGGCGCCGATGTCGTGGGCGTCGACTGGCGTACGCCGCTCGACCAGGCCACCGGGATCGTCGGCCCGGACCGGTCGTTGCAGGGCAACCTGGACCCGGCGATCCTCTTCGCCGGCTGGGACGTGGTGCGCCGCGAGGCCGACCGGGTGCTCGCGCAGGGCCGGGCCGCCCCGGGCCACGTCTTCAACCTGGGCCACGGCGTCATGCCCGAGACCGACCCGGATGTGCTGACCCGGCTGGTGGCGCACGTGCACGAGGCGTCCGGTAGGGCCTGAAGACCCCCCGGGCGCAACTCACACTCGTCGACCCCGGACGGCTTCCGGCCGAGGGAACCTGGGAGGCTGGTTGTCGTGCGGAAGCGGGTTGCGGTCATCGGCGGCGGCATCGCCGGGCTGGCGGCCGCCCTGCGGCTGCGCGACCTGAACCCGCCCGACACCGAGATCATCGTGTACGAGCAGAGCGGGGCCCTCGGCGGCAAGCTGCGCACCGGTGAGCTGGCCGGCGTCACCGTCGAGCGCGGCGCCGAATCCTTCCTGATGACCGGCAGCGACGGCACCGAGTCGGCCGCCGTGGCTCTGGTCCGGCGGCTGGGCCTCGAGGGCGCCCTCGTGCATCCGCGCCGGGTGCCCGCCGCGCTGGCCCTCGGCGGCCGGCTGGTTCCGATGCCGGCCGGCACGCTGGTCGGTGTTCCCGGCGACGTCAGCGCGCTCGGCGAGGTCGCCCACGCGGCGCCCGGCCACGACGCCGACAACGGCCGCCCGCTGCTCGCCGCCGGGCAGGATGTCGCGGTCGGCGCGCTGGTCCGCGAGCGCTACGGCGACGAGGTCGTCGACCGGCTGGTCGACCCGATGCTCGGCGGCGTCTACGCCGGGCGCGCCGACCGGCTCTCGCTCGATGTCGCGATGCCGCAGCTGGCGCGCACGGCCCGGGTCGAGCACACGTTGAGCGCCGCCGTCCGGGCCGCGCAGGCCGCGAGCGGGCGGGTGCCCGGGCAGCCGGTGTTCGGCGCGCTCGAGGGCGGGCTGAGCCGGCTCGCCGGCGCGACGGCCACGGCCAGCGGCGCCCGCATCAGCCTGGGCCTGCCCGTCCGCGAGCTGGCCCGCACGGCGCACGGCTGGCGCCTGCTGCTGGGCCCGGTCTCCACCCCGCCCGGGTTCTCCGCGCCGTCCGCAGGCCCGGACGCCGGCGGCAGCAGAGGGCCGCAGACCGACGACGTCGACGCCGTGGTGCTGGCCGTCCAGGCCCGGCCGAGCGCCCGGCTGCTGGCTCCGGTGGCGGCGGCCGCGTCCGAGGCGGTCGGCGGGCTCGGCTACGCGAGCGTCGCGCTGGTCGCCCTCGCGTTGCCGCCGGGCACACCGCTGCCCGAGCTGAGCGGATTCCTGGTGCCGCCGAGCGAGGGCACGCTGGTCAAGGCGGCCACGTTCGTCACCCGCAAGTGGGACCGGCCCGCGGGCGGCCCGGTGATCGTGCGGCTGTCGCTGGGCCGGGCGGGCGAAGAGGAACGTCTGCAGTTCGACGACGCGGTGCTGATCGAGCGGGCGCGGCGCGAGCTGGGGGAACTGATCGGCGGGGAGCTGCCGCCACCGGCCGCTTCGTGGGTGCAACGCTGGGGCGGCGGGCTGCCGCAGTACGCGCCGGGTCATCTCGACCGGCTGGCCGGCGCCCGGGCGGCGCTGCCTCCGGGTGTGGCGCTGGCCGGTGCGGCGTTCGACGGGGTAGGCATCCCGGCCTGCGTCGCGAGCGGCGAGCGGGCGGCCGAAGACGTGAGCAAGACGATGTCCGCATGACCGGCCGCGCCGCAGTGTGCGGCGGCCCCGGCGGGCAGGCCAACGGAGGGTGAGCGAGGCATGAGCGAGCAGACGAACGCGGCCCGGATCAACGAGCTGAACGCGACGATCCGCTACACGATGTGGTCGGTGTTCCGGGCCCAGGCGCCGCTGCCGGCGCTGCGGGACGAGCTGGCGGGCGAGGTCGACAGCCTCTTCGAGCAGCTGACCGGCCGTCCAACCGCACCGCCCGCCACCCAAGATCGGACTGAAGGCTGCCATCAGGTGACCATCCGGGGCACCTACGACGTGTCCGGGCTGCGCGCCGACGCCGACGTGATGATCTGGTGGCACTCGGCCTCGCCGGACGCGCTGCAGGAGGCGTACTCGCTGTTCCGCCGTACAGCGCTGGGAAGGCACCTGGCCCCGGTCTGGTCGCAGATGGCCCTGCACCGCCCGGCGGAATTCAACAAGAGCCACCTGCCGGCGTTCCTGGCGGGCGAGGAGGCGCGGCCGTACATCTGCGTCTACCCGTTCGTGCGCTCCTACGAGTGGTACCTGCTGCCCGACGAGGAGCGGCGCCACATGCTGGCCGAGCACGGCCGGATGGCCCGCGGCTACCCCGACGTGCGGGCCAACACGGTCGCGTCGTTCGCGCTCGGCGACTACGAGTGGATGCTGGCCTTCGAGGCCGACGAGCTGTACCGCATCGTCGACCTCATGCGTGACCTGCGCGCCTCGACCGCCCGCCGGCACGTGCGCGAGGAGGTCCCGTTCTACACGGGCCGGCGCCGCTCGATGAGCGAGCTCGTGGCCGCCCTGCCCTGAAGCGGCCGCCCAGCCCTGAAGCGGCCGCCCAGCCCTGAATCCGGTGCCGCTTCAGCACCGGCAGCGCCCCGGCCCGGCCGTCCCACGCGCGGCCGGGACAGAACGCCCGGCTCAACCGCCGGCGCTCCAGTGGGGTCGTCCGCGGCCGTCGTCATTGCCGCAGCGCTCGCACTGCGAATAGCGGCTGCCCTCAGCGTTGAAGCGCCGCACCCATTTGTGCCAGCCGAGGCGGCATCTGAACGGCTTGCCCATAGCGTGAAGCTACGCTCACCCTGAGATCATCAGTCTCCTCCGAACGGGCGTCGCCATAAGCACCCTGAACAGCCCAAACGCGGCTTTTGGGGTTGGCCGCGACCACTCACGCACGTCGCCGTGGCGGGCTTCGCGTTCTGGACGCGCCAGCGGCCAGCGAAGCCCGCCGCGGCCCTCGACGTGAGTGACGGTCCGCACCACCCACCCCGCTACGACATGATCTTGATCTTGGGTGTGCCCGAAAACCGCTCTGTGAACTTTTCGAGAGCCGGTGGCATCCCCTAGTTACTGACGAGTAGCATTCCCATACCACCGCGCTAGGAGGTCCCGTGCCCCGTGAAGTACGTGAGGTCGTCTTCGTTGACGGCGTCCGCACCCCGTTCGGCAAGGCGGGCGGCATGTATGCCGAGACCCGCGCCGACGATCTGGTCATCCGCTGCATCCGCGAGCTGATGCGCCGCAATCCCCAGCTCCCGCCGGACCGGGTCGACGAGGTCGCGATCGCGGCCACCACCCAGATCGGCGACCAGGGCCTGACCATCGGCCGCACCGCCGCGCTGCTGTCCGGCCTGCCCAAGACCGTCCCCGGCTACGCGATCGACCGCATGTGCGCGGGCGCGATGACCGCGGTGACCAACGTGGCCGGCGGCATCGCGATGGGCGCCTACGACGTGGCGATCGCCGGCGGCGTCGAGCACATGGGCCGCCACCCGATGGGTGAGGGCGTCGATCCCAACCCGCGCATCATCGCCGAGAAGCTGGTCGACCCGTCCGCGCTGGTCATGGGCTCGACGGCGGAGAACCTGCACGACCGGCTGCCGCAGATCACCAAGGAGCGGGCTGACCGCTACGGGCTCAACTCGCAGCTCAAGACGGCCAAGGCGTACGCCGACGGCAAGCTTCAGCCCGACCTGGTGCCGGTCGCGCTGCGCAGCGCCGAGCAGGGCTGGGGCCTGGCCACCGCCGACGAGGCTCCGCGCGAGACGTCGATGGAGAAGCTGGCCACGCTGAAGACCCCGTTCCGCCCGCACGGCCGGGTGACCGCGGGCAACGCGGCCGGCCTGAACGACGGCGCCACCGCGGCCCTGCTGGCCGGTGAGGACACGGCTCGCGAGCTGGGCCTGCCGGTCGCCATGCGGATGGTCTCGTTCGGCTTCGTCGGCGTCGAGCCCGAGATCATGGGGTACGGCCCGATTCCGTCGACCGAGAAGGCGCTGAAGAAGGCCGGCCTGACGATCGACGACATCGGCCTGTTCGAGCTGAACGAGGCGTTCGCGATCCAGGTGCTGGCTTTCCTCGACCACTACGGCATCGCCGACGACGACCCGCGGGTCAACCCGTGGGGCGGCGCGATCGCCATCGGCCACCCGCTCGCCTCGTCCGGCGTCCGCCTGATGACGCAGCTGGCGCGGCACTTCGCCGAGCACCCGGAGGTCCGCTACGGCCTCACCGCCATGTGCGTCGGCATCGGCATGGGCGGCACCGTGATCTGGGAGAACCCGAACTGGGAAGGCGCGGAAAAGTGATCGAGCACCCCAACGAGGTCGTCACCAAGGCGCTCGTCCGCCTGGTCCAGGTGGGTGGCCGGAAGGCCGCGATCATCACGCTGGACAACGGCTTCGACCACAAGAAGCCCAACAGCTTCGGCCCGGGCAGCCTGCGGTCGCTGGACGAGGCGATCACCGCTGCCACCGAGGCCGGCCCGGCGTTCATCGCGATCACCGGCAAGCCGTACATCTTCTGCGTCGGCGCGGACATCACGGGCATCCCGTTCCTGACGTCGCGCGAGCAGGCCGTGGAGCTGGGCGAGTTGGGGCACCGTGTGTTCGCGCGGCTGAAGAACTCGAAGATTCCGACCTTCGCCTTCATCAACGGCGCCGCCCTGGGCGGCGGCCTCGAGGTGGCGCTGCACTGCCACTACCGGACGGTCTCCGGCGGCGCGGCGGCCCTCGGCCTGCCCGAGGTCGCGATCGGCCTGGTCCCCGGCTGGGGCGGCAGCCAGCTGCTGCCCAACCTGATCGGCGTCCCCGGCGCGGCCCAGGTCATCCTGCAGAACCCGCTCACCCAGAAGGTGCTGCGGCCGAAGCAGGCCGTCGAGCTCGGCGTGGCCGACCAGCTGTTCGAGCCGGCCGACTTCCTGGAGCGCTCGCTGGAATGGGCGGCCGCGGTCGTCGACGGCGAGCTGACCGTCCAGCGGCCCGAGGTCGACAAGGACATGTGGGAGGGCGTGCTCTTCTTCGCCAAGCAGCAGCTCGACGAGAAGCTGCACGGCGCCGTCCCGTCGGCCAACAAGGCCCTGGAACTGCTCGCGCTGGCCAAGGACTCCTCGTTCGAGGACGGCACGGCGGCCGAGACCCAGGTCCTGGCTGACCTGATCATGGGCGACGAGTCCCGCGCCAGCCTGTACGCGTTCGACCTGGTGCAACGCCGGGCCAAGCGCCCGGTCGGCGTGCCCGACAAGTCGCTCGCCCGCAAGGTCACCAAGGTCGGCATCATCGGCGCCGGCCTGATGGCGTCCCAGCTCGCGCTGCTCTTCGTGCGCCGCCTCCAGGTGCCGGTCGTGCTCACCGACCTCGACCAGACCCGCGTCGACAAGGGCGTCCAGTACGTCCACGACCAGATCGACAAGCTGGTCGGCAAGCGCCGGCTCGACGAGGGCACCGCGGCCAAGCTGCGCGGCCTGGTCAGCGGCTCGGTCGACAAGTCGGTCTTCGCGGATGCCGACTTCGTGATCGAGGCCGTCTTCGAGAACCTCGACCTGAAGAAGCAGATCTGGGCCGAGCTCGAGAAGATCGTCACGCCCGAGGCCGTCCTCGCGACGAACACCAGCTCGCTGTCGGTGACCGCGATGGCCGACGGCCTGGAGCACCCCGAGCGGGTCGTCGGCTTCCACTTCTTCAACCCGGTCGCCGTCCTGCCCCTCCTCGAGATCATCAAGGGCGAGCAGACGGACGACGCCACGCTGGCCACGGCGTTCGCGGTCGGCAAGGAGCTCAAGAAGTCGTCGGTGCTGGTCAAGGACGCCCCGGCGTTCGTGGTCAACCGCCTGCTGACCAGGGTCACCAGCGAGATCTTCCAGGCCATCGACGCGGGCACCCCGCTCGAGATCGTCAACGAGGCCATGGACCCGCTGGGCCTGCCGATGCGCCCGATCGCCCTGCTGCAGCTGGTCGGCCCGGCCGTCGCCTACCACGTGGGCGAGACGCTGCACCGGGCGTTCCCCGACCGGTTCGCCGAGTCGGCCAACCTCAAGAAGATCGTCGACGCCGGCCTGCCGGTGATGGTCGACGACGAGATCAACCCCGAGGTGGCCAAGCTGGTGGCGGGCGGTTCCGCGCCGCTGTCGGCCGATGAGGTACGAGCCCAGGCGCTCGACGCCCTGGCGCAGGAGATCCGCATCATGCTGGACGAGGGTGTGGTCGCCGAGGCGCAGGACATCGACCTGTGCATGATCCTCGGCGCCGGCTACCCGTTCCACCTGGGTGGCGTCACGCCGTACCTGGACCGCAGCGGCACCTCCGAGCGGGTGACCGGCCGGCGGTTCCTGCCGCAGGGGGTGGCGAGCCTGCCCGCCTGAACTTCCGTCCGATAGCCGACGCCCCGCGCCTTCCCGGCCCGGGGCGTCGGCCGTTTTGCCCACATGGTCCGTCCTACCACCGCGAACGGGGGACGTAGTCGATTGCTCACTACCGATAGGCTCGCGCGGTACCCGATTCCTGGAGCTCTTGATGTCGCAGCCCCCGTATCCCGGCCAGCCTTATCCCGGTGAGCCCTCCTCCGGCCAGCCGAACCAGGGTCAACCGCCTTACCAGCCCTATCCGGGGCAGTCGCCGCAGGAGCCGCCGGCCTACCCGCCGACCACGGCCTACCCGTCCTCGGGCCAGCCCGACTACGGCCAGCCGACGCCGCCTCCGCAGTACGGCCAGCCCCAGCCGCAGTACGGGCAGCCGCAGTACGGCCAGGGCGACTACAACCAGCAGCCGCAGTACGGCGCTCAACCCGGCTTCGGCCAGCAGCCCGGCGGCTACGGCACGCCCCCGCCGCCGCCGAAGAAGTCCAAGGTCCTGCCGATCGTCCTGATCTCGGTGGCGATCGTGCTGGTGCTCTGCATCGGCGGCGTGGCGGCCCTCTACATGGTCGGCAAGAACGCGGCCGACGACGTGACCGACGCCGTCAACAACCTGCCCACCAGCACCTCGACGGCCTCGCCGACCGATGAGCCGACGACGGCGCCGCCCACCCGGGCCGCCGCCAACGTGACGATCACCGAGCCGGCCACCCTGGGCGGCCGCAAGAAGCTCACGTCGGCTCAGTTCGCGGCGATCGCCGAGCAGCTCAAGGGCGGCCTCGAGACGGTGCCGGGCGCGACCAACACGGTCGGCGCCCTCTACGGCGACGTCGGCGACCAGGACATCGTGATCGTGGCCGCAGCCGAGGCCCCCATCAAGAACCCGAAGGCCGAGCTCGAGCAGACCTTCTACGGCGCCGGCATCGGCGGCCTGAAGATCGACAACATCACCACCGCCCCCACCGGCAAACTCGGCGGCGCCGCGAAGTGCGGCAGCTCCGAGACCTCGGGCGTCGACATGGCCATCTGCACCTGGGCCGACGAGGGCAGCGTCGGCATGGTCATCTGGTACTTCAAGTCGGTGAGCAAGGCTAAGGCCGAGTTCCCCCAGCTCCGGGCCGAGATCGAAAAGAAGAGCTGACGAGTCAAGCCGACACGCCGCTCGACACGATCACATAGTCGCATCGCCTCCGGAACGGACCGGTCACGGTTCCCGCCCCGGGGGCGATTCGTCATATCCAGCCGTCAGGATGAGCCGCGGCGCGAGCCGAGCCCCGACTGGCGAGGAGAGTCCGGTGATCCTGCAACAGCTACGACGTGTTCGCTGGGCCGTACGGGCCACGCTGTTGCTGGGCGTGGCTGCCTCGGTCGTGGCCAACGTCCTGCACGCCCGCGACAATCCGATCAGCCAGGCCATCGCCGCGTGGCCCCCACTGGCCTTGCTGCTGACCGTAGAGCTGATCTCCCGCGTCCCGGTACACCGCCGCTACCTGGCCGCGACGCGCCTGATCGCCACAGCCATCATCGCGGGCATCGCCGCCTGGGTCTCCTACTGGCACATGGTCGGCGTAGCGGCCCGCTACGGCGAAACCGGCGCGTCCCCCTACCTGCTACCTCTCTCGGTGGACGGCCTGATCGTCGTGGCCAGCATCTGCCTGGTCGAACTGGCCGGCCGCATCTCGACCCTGGAACGCGCGAAGCACGAGCCAACTCCGGCTCCCACCCCCGTTCCCGTTCCCGGCCCCGCCCCCGTTCCCGTTCCCGTTCCCGCTGCTGCCTTTCCTGCCGCGGCGGCGCCCGAACCGGTCCCCGGCCTGATCCCCAGCCCGCTCAGCGCAGCCCACGCCCGCGTGAACGGCCCGTCAACGCGAGGCTCAGGCCCACTCAGCCCCACCACGGCAGCCGCACTGGCCGAGGTAGCGGCCGCTCTCCCCCGCCCCACACCCAACACAGCCCGCGCGGCGGTGAGCACCGGCCGAGCGGTCCCAGCCCAGCGATCGAGCACCACACCGAGCGGCCGCGCAGTAACCGGCCGCGCAACCTCGAACACGAACGAACACCCGACCGTCGCCAAGCCACGCCGCACCCCAGCCGAGACAGTCGCCCTGGCCGCGCAAATCAAGGCCGCCCGCCCCGACCTCTCCGAGGCCGAGCTGGCCGCCGAACTCGGCATCAGCCCGTCCCGCTGGCGCTCCATCCGCCGCGAGGCAGCGTAGGCACCCGAGCCGACAGCCGCGCGGCCCCCAAACACACGTCAAGGACGACGTAGACGACGGCGGGCAGCGCCGACCCACTGATCTCCGGCCGTGCTGACCGGGCCGAGCCCTCGGGAACAAGGCCAACGGCGGCCTCGACGCTGCGATCCGCCAGGCCCTCGGCCGAGCCCAGCCAGCACAGCCGAAGGCCAGCGACCAACGCAAAACCGGCCGATCCGGCAACCGCAGTTCGCCCGCCGGCGCAGCTCGTCCCGATGCAGCTGCCGGTTCCAACCCGCCGACGGTCAAGGTGGCCGAGCCGCACTCCAGCCGGACCGGGTGTCGGGCCGCGAGGCGGATGCTCGCCGATCGCGGAGGGACAACGGCCGGAGTGGTACGTCGCGAGTCGTCGGCTACCTGGCCGGGACGACCCAGCCGGCCAGCGCCATGCTGCGAGGTGAATGTTGCCCCCTGGTCGCGAAGCGAGGATGGTTCGGCTGATGCCCAGCCCAGGTGCCGTACACGTCGGCCTTGGATCTGCGGCGCGGTGCGTTCCTGGACCACGAGCTGCACATCCTCCAGCGGCACCCTCGGTCGGTGCAGCCAGCACGAGCGCCGTGCTACGGCCCGGTCGATCCGGTGCCCGACGGTCAACATCGCGCCCGAGATACTCGCTGCCATCGCATCGTGAGAACGGCCCGGCTGCCCGCCAAGCGGACGGCGGCGCGATAGGTGCGCATGTGATCCAGCGGTCATCCAGCATGCCGGTCGATGTGATTGAGCTGCCGTCGATTCGAAAGCGTTCGGTTTGCGACCCGCATCGCTTGACTGCGACGGCATGCCGGTCGCGCCGCGGAGCATGTAGCCGAAGGTGTCGTCCGTAATTGGCGGCTCCCGAGCAGGCCAGCCCTCGGAAGGGCCGCCGGAGTTACGGGCGATAGTTCTGAGCAGGGGCTTAGGGC